>CAINDV010001089.1 GCA_903847485.1 uncultured Verrucomicrobiota bacterium | reverse complement strand
CGCATCAGAGCACTGTGCGGTCACGCTGCGCGGTGGCGCGAACGGCAGTCGGACTACCAGGTTCATGGCCCCAACTCACGTCCAAATTTTGGAGGTGCTCCCTTTCCATGAACCGGCGCTTCGTAGTGGCACCGGCTTCCAGCCGGGGCGATCCGCACCGGCAGGAGGCCGGTGGCCACTACCGGGTTCCGGGCCGGGCCGGGACGAAGGCCAGCCAGACCAGCCTTTTCAACGTCCCACAATGGTTGGGTTTGCAAGGGGGCAGCATCTGTGCGACGCTCGCGGCGATTCAATCGCCTATTATGACCATCGTGAACATCCCCGTGCTCCGCACTCTTGTCCTGTCCGTCGCGCTGGCCGCTGCTTCCGTCTTCGGCCAAGTGCCGGGCATTATCAGCCACCAGGGCAAGATCACTGTCGGCGGCAACAGCTTCACCGACACTGGCTACTTCAAGTTCGCCCTGGTCCACACCAACGTCAGCGCCATCACCGACTGGAGCAATGACGGCACCAGCACCGCCGGCGGCGAACCCACTGCCGCCGTCTCGCTCGCCGTCAGCCGTGGCATCTTCTCGGTGAACCTGGGCGACACCACGCTGGCTAACATGACCACTATCCCGGCCAGCGTGTTCGCCAACAGCGCCGTCTATCTGCGTGTCTGGTTCAACGACGGCACCACCGGCTGGAGCCAGCTCACGCCCGACCGGCGGATCACCAGCGTCGGCTACGCCCTCAAGGCCGCCAGCGCCGATGCCGTGGCCACTCCCCCCGGCATGGTGCTCATTCCGGCGGGGGCGTTCACGATGGGAAACTCGATCGCGGCTGATACCGACATCACGGACGCCGCCACCAACACCGTAACGGTGTCGGCCTTTTACATGGATGTGAATCTGGTCACCCTGAGCCAATGGCAATCGGTCTATTATTGGGCGACGAACCACGGGTATGGCTTCGTGAATGCTGGTGCGGGCAAAGCGGCGAATAATCCGGTGCAGACGGTGGATTGGTATGACTGTGTGAAGTGGTGCAATGTGCGGTCGCAGCAGGCGGGCAAGCCGCCGGTGTATTTCACAGATGCGGAGTTGACGAAGGTCTATACGAATGGCGAGCCAACCACCCTTTATCCGAATTGGGCCGCCAGTGGCTATCGGCTGCCGACGGAAGCCGAATGGGAGAAGGCCGCCCGGGGCGGGTTGAGCGGGCAACGGTTTCCGTGGGGCAACGTCATCAATCAGAATCTGGCCAACTACGAAGGATACACCAACGGTTATACCTACGACTTGGGGCCGAATGGTTCCAACCCAGCTTTCACGAACGGAGGGTATCCCTACACGAGTCCGGTAGGCTCCTTTGCGGCGAACGGCTATGGGCTGAACGACATGGCCGGGAATGTCCTTGAGTGGTGTTGGGATTGGTACGGGACGCCGTATGGTCAACCAACGACGACTAACCCAACCGGACCGGCCGGGCCGTTGGGCTACCGTGTTTTGCGCGGCGGCAACTGGGACGGCGACGCCGACTACGCGCGGTGCGCCTATCGCGGCCTCAACTATCCGGGCGACGCCGGCTACGGCTTTGGCTTTCGGTGTGTCAGGGGGCTTTAGTTTCTGTTCTTTTACTCTTTGCCCCTCTGGAAAGCCCGCGCCGCGGCGGAATTGTTTAAGCAAAATGAGCCAGCGTTACGCCATGAACACGACCCTGCTATTAGCCACAGATGAAACCCGGACGGCCCCCGGCCAGATGCCAGGCCGCCAGGCTCCCCCAACCCACCGCACGGTGGAGCGCCGACATTCTTGTCGGCGTGTCAACCTACCGCCACCGAAGCCGACAAGATTGTCGGCGCTCCGGCCCGGCGTGGTTTCACGCCAACATCCGCTTTTGGCTTTGACACAGGAAGAGCTTTGTTGGAGCATGGCTGTCACAACGGCCTATAACTAACATGAACATCACCATGCTTCGCACTCTTGTCCTGTCCGTCGCGCTGGCCGCCGCTTCCGCTTTCGGCCAAGCGCCCGGCATTATCAGCCACCAAGGCAAAGTCACCGTCGGGGGTAACAGCTTCACTGGCACCGGCTACTTCAAGTTCGCCCTCGTGGATGCCGCCGGCACCACCT
>CAINDV010001088.1 GCA_903847485.1 uncultured Verrucomicrobiota bacterium | reverse complement strand
GTATAGAAAGTCGGGTTAGGCGGCACAACAACTGAATGCCTAGCGGAGCACACCTGCCGCTCCTACGGAGCTGCCGCAGGCTGGCCGGAGGGGGCCTGTCGCACCGCTCGCCTTAACTAAATGGCAGTGGTGCAGCGGAGCAAACCGCGCGTTGGTCACGGCGATTGATTGGTCGGTCAGGACAGTGAGCACAGAACTAATTGGCGGGCGTTGCGCAAGCCTTCAAAATAGTTGTGCAGCCGCGTGACAAACGGCTCGTAGCGGATGAGGACGCCGGCCTCGATATTCTTGCGCTGGGCGGCTTCGGTGAAGTTGGCGGACGTGACGATGGCGGTGCATCGGTCCACAATCACGCATTTGGCGTGGAGGCTAGCGCGGTCCTCCCACCTTTCCGCAAGGGCGCGAGGGTCGTAGAAGACCTCGGGCAGCCTTGCGCCAGGCCAGTGCTTAGTTATGAACTCGTGGGCAAAACGACGGACGATCTCACTGGCGAGGGACGTGTCGGCGGGCCTGCGGGCGATATCGAGGCAGAACACCACACGGAGCGCGGGCATGGACTCCATTCGCTCGGCGAGCCTCCGAAAGAGTCTCTTGCCGTGGTGGACCGTGTAGCCGACCAGGAGGATCTCCGTTTGGGCGTTTTCGATGAGGGTCTGAAGGGTGGCGGCGGTGTCCGCTGTGGGCACACCGGGGACTTACGGTCCAGACAGAACCAACTCGAACAAAAGCTGCGGGTCGGCGGCGCGCTCTCGTGTTTCCGCGATGGCTTCAAGGAGTAGTGCCATGTGCGTGGGCGTCGTGCCCTGCTGCTGCAACTGGTCCAGGCTCTCGTGGACGGCGGCAGCCTGCGAGCCGACGACTTGGGCCAGCGCACGGCGCGAAAGGCCCACAGCGAGAGGGCCATTCCGGAGCGACGCGGCGAGGGAGCGAAGCGTAGCGATGGACAGGTTGTGAACGGCGTCGAACATCAAGTGACTGGGGTGAAGAACTCAGCGCCGAGGGCTTCCACGGTGGGCACGACCAGCGCGCGGTCGAGGAACTCATTCCGCTGTTCGCAGGAGGTTTCGGCGATGAGCAAATAGCCTTGGCACGCACTGCCCAGCAATTGCTGGCCATCATGGCGCGCTGGGACATGGTGGGCGCACACGGGGTCATTCGAGCAAAGCTCTCCACTCTCCAATGCCCGGCGCATGTGGCGGCTGATGTCACGGCCGGCCATGACGAGCCCGCCCAGCGTGCCCTCGGCATCGGATGAGCCAGTGTAAATCAGAATGCCGTAGCCGCCCGTTCCGGTTTCGGCCGGAACATAGACCCGCTCGCGGAGCGAGGATGCCGGATAGCCACACTCCAACGACATTGCGGTTAGGAGCAGGTGCGCCAAGGAATGAAGCATGATGTAGGGCAGACCGGAAAACTTCCGCGTGCTCCCTTCGTGTTCCGCCTTCCAACGCATGAACCCTTCCGCAAGTTGATCGCCCCGTTTGCGAACCGCCGCCTTCTTCAACCAAGTCGCAAGGGCGTCGGAACGAATCTGAATAAAAATTCCTTCGCCGCGATTCTCGACCGCAGGCAGCCATGAGGCGTCGATGCCCAGCGGCGCGCGTTTCACGTCGAGGGAGAGTTCGCCTTGGATGTCCGGACCGGCCGCCTCGAACCGCGTGAAACCTACCTGAGCGAAAACTTCCCGGAGGCGATGAACAAACACCACGCGTTCAATTACCGACATCCACGGAGCATTCCACTGCACTTTGGGAAGCGTACGGGCGAAGAAGTCGCCGTCAGGCACATCCGAGCCGAGTTCTTCCTTGGCTTCAGCGAGCGCCTCGAACTCGACTTCTTTAACGGGCCGATCAACTCCACTGCCGCCGTGTCGGACCCGGTTGATGGCAGCCAGAATGGCTGCGTCCTCCAAACCCTGGAGCTTGACGGCAATGGTGGGTATCTGCCGGACCATCGCAAGTTTCTCTGGCGAATCCACAATGGACAATCCGGCGTCCCAAGCGGATTGGACAACCTCGTCCACCGCCGTCTGCGCGTCGGGGATGGAAATCACCGACATGAGCTGCGGGAAATAGGCATTGCTCGCGCTGCGAATGAGCAGGCGGTTGGGCTCACCGCAAGCCTCTTTGGTTCCGGGGCCAAGCCACGGGCGGGAACCATTGCACGAGCCAAGTGCTCGGAGTTCCATCCGGGCGGCTTGGGCCATTGGCCGTTGCTTGCTGCAATCGCACACCACCCAAATTTCGTCGAGGTCGCCAGTCGTGCCGCGTTCTTCGATCCACAGGTCGCGGGGACAAGCTGTACCGGGGCCAGCCCCATGGACGAAAGCCTTCCAGTCAATGTCGCCGACGTGGCCTTTCTTGCAGGCACGGACGAAACGCACGGGAACAACGGATTGTTTCTTGCCGTCTGCATCGCGGTACTTGCCGCCGTCGAGGCTGTTCAAGTGGACCAAGCGGCGGCGGCGAAAACCCGTCGCCGTCACCCGCGTTTGTTGCACGATGAACCATTCCGGAAAGCGCCACGCCGTGATGTCCGGGCGAAAGCCATAAGCCCGGTCAGACGCCGGGGGCGGTGGGCGGAGTGTGAGCGCCGGCACGCCCACAATGAGCTTCAGTTTCTCGACGAGTCGCCGCTCTTGAATGACGGGAATTTGGTTCTGGTCGTAATGCCAATGGTCGAGTCCGGCGATGATGACAGAGGCATCGGGCAAATCCACCATCGCACCGGGGCCAAACGTGGTGACAACCTGACTGGAGCGAAGTTCGGGCGTGTTCATGGCTTGGGCGTCCAGTCGTTAAGGTTTTTGACGCCGAGTTCCACGCTCGGCTCCACGTCGCGCATGGAGCGGTTGGCGCGGAACTTCCGCCGCACCGCCGGCAGATTCGGAAGGTCGGGATGGAGATATTCGTAAAGTAGCCTTTGGGCAGCCCCGACTTCCTGCTGATACTGCAACTTGGTGTTTGTCTGCTGGAACTCGTCCGCGATGTTGCGCCAATCATCGAGCAAGCGCCCGCAACGATGCAGCACCTTGTCATAATACTCTTGTGCTACGGTCGCGCTGAGGTTCGGGTCGTGGTTTCGCGCGCGATTGGCAAAGCGGATCGCGAAGCGGTCAAGCGTTGCCCGGAGCGTCTGGATTCCACCAGCTCCCAGCGGAGCTGTCAGCGCGAGATTGCCTTGGCGGCACAACGCCACGAGCGCGCCCGCCAAAGCACGGTCCAGCGCACGCGGTGAGAACGGTGTGACGCTGGCCGCTTCAATCGCTCGGTAAAACGTCGCGTGATACATCTCGAACCGCTCGTAGTGAGAACGGTCGCGCGGCTTGTGAACGTTGAGCTGCGCTACGACGAGTCCGGGTCGGTTGGGGTCGCGGCCCACCCGGCTCGTCGCCTGAATGTATTCCGCGCTCGTTTTCGGCTGGCCCAATACGACCATCAAGCCCAGCCGGATGATGTCCAAACCCACGGAGATCATGTTCGTGGCCAGCGCCACGTCCACGCGGTCGTCTTCGTGGAAAGGCTGGGCCAGACGCCGCTTAGCGGCGGCCACGTCGCTGGTTTGAACGCGCGAAGTGAGTTCCAGGACTTCGTAACTGATGTTGCGGTCAGAAAAGAGCGTGTCCACCGAGTCCCGGCGCTTGCGGCGCGAGTATTGTTGCAGGCGCGTCCGCACTTCGTCTTCCACGATGCGCCGGCTGCCGCCCAGTTCGCGCAGACTGTTGAAGTAGCCGAGCAAAGTCATATAGGCGTCCGCCGGATTCTGCCGGTTGGCTTTGCCGCCCTCGCGCTCATAGGCGGTTTGTCCAGCACTGAGCAACGCGAGGCCGGCACGGAGCAAAACCACTTTCAAGCTGCGTCCCTGCGCCGCGACACCGACGTAGAGGCGGGCCGGCGTGGTGGTGGACGGCTCGGTTACTGCAAAGAACGAATCGTGCCGGTCTGGCCCCGGCGGAGGGAACACCGCCACAGAGTGCCGCTCGAACAAGGCATGAATCTGGGCCTCGGCTCGGCGGACCGTCGCCGTGCTGGCGATGATCTTGGGGCGCAGCTTTGTTTCGCCCAACGTGCGGCTCGCCAATTCGTCAATCACCGTTTCATAGACCCCGGCGATGGTGCCAAGTGGACCGGAGATGAGATGCAATTCGTCTTGAATGATGAGTTCGGGCGGCGGCAGGTCACCGCCCAGGTCCTTGCCGGACTTCTGATTGCAGGGGCCGTAGAATCCTTCCTGGTCGTAGCGGTCCACCAGACCAAAGAGCGTGCCCGTTTCGCCGGTCCACGGCAGCGCCGCGAACTTGTCCACCGTGGCGATGAGGAAGGCTGGCAAGCGCCGGTAAATCGGTTCGTCCACACCCAAGATCGGCAAGGGCCTGTCGCCAGAGACCCGGCACGCCGGGTTCGCGCACACCACCGCAGGTCGGTGGGCTGATTCATGTTCGGCCACAGCCGGAACGAATTGCGGTTGAACTTCGTCCCACACCACGGGCAGTTCTCAATGGGAATTGGCGATGGATTCCGGTCATCCCGCTGGAAACGCATCGTCTTGGTGTAGGCGGAGTATTCGGCGCTGGGGCTGGTGTCGCCCCTGCGGCCCATGCGGTTGGGCGTGGCGGCCGAACCCACCCACAAGCCGATTTCAAACGGCCACTCACCGAGCTTCGCTTTGTCTTGCTCGCGTTCGATTTCCAGGGCGCAAATCAGCGCGGACGTGCGGCCCAACTGGTCCAGGGTGAGCAGGCGGAGCGTGTAACGCATCAGCACGCAAACGCCCGCCGAGCGAATGCCCGGATGCCGCAAGCGCCGCAAGACCATCGAAAAGGCGGCGAGGCCGAGATACGGCTCCGTCTTTCCGCCGCCGGTCGGGAAGAAAAGCAAGTCCACCGTCTCGCGGTCCAGATGCGTGGGGTCAAACACCCCGCGCAAGTTCATCAAAATGAAGGCAAGCTGGAAGGGATACCAGCGTGGCGACTGCACCTTGCTCGCGTCGCCCTGGTGCTTTTGCAGTTCGCGTTGCCGGGCGGCAGCGGCCATCGCCCGGTTGGCGATGCGGAACGCGTCGAGAATCTGCGGGTCCGCGAGCGCGTCAAGGCCAGCTTGGATGCGGTCTGCCGCGTGCCGCGCCGCGAGAATCAAGTCCTGAGCGGTCTGGGTGTGGCGCGCTTCGAGGCCCGCTGCCTGAACGGTCGCTTGCTGCGCGTCCAGCCAGGTTCGGTAATGCGTCACGAGCGGCGCGAGCTTGGTCTGCGCCTCGGCGTGGCTGGTCACAGCGCCGAGCGCCTCCATGTTCAATTCCACGTCGGCGATGAATGCCGGCGAAACTTTCTCTACTTCGGCGGTGGGAATCCAAGTCGTCTTGACGACATGACAGACGCCGCCGGGTTCACGCTCGGCGGTGGCGGAGATGCCGTGGCCGACGGCGTACTCAAACACGTCGCGGAATTGCAAGTCAGCGACCTGCTCATCCCATTCTTCCGCCAGCCCGCCGGCCAGTGAGCCGCGCAAGTCAGGCCGGGGGACGAACGGCTTCGGGCAAACAAGTTTCAGCGAAGTCTGGAAGGCGAAAGCCCGATAGTGCCGCTCCTCGTTCGGAGGACGGTTGTTGACGAGGAAAACCGAGACGGAGCGTGTGTCGGCGGGCAGCCGGCTGGAGACGTGCCCGGCAGAAGGAACGGCGCGGACGGTCACGCTGAGCGTGAGACCGCCGCTGTTCGGCACCGGGAATTCCCTCGGCTTGCTGCCTGCGGGCGGCAGCGGAACGGACACAGTTTCCTCGCGTGGGTCACGTCGGTAGCCCTTCGGTGATTGCTGCGTCCCCGGTGGATTCGCGGGCACAACGGCCACAGCACTGTCGGCGCCCGAGGCCACAGGTTTGTCGTGCAACTCGGCGGCGGTTTCGGTTGTCGGCCCCGCGTCGCCCGGTTCGGTGGTTGCGCCTTCGTAAAGATACTCGCCCCACGCCACCATGACTTGAAGCGCGTCCACGCCGGGCGGCACCAACACGCTCAGCCCCATGGAAGAAGGCAACAGGCTCTTGCGCGCGGCGGCGCGATCGGGCGGCGAGGCGTCGTCCGTGCCTTCAGTGTCACCGCCGCTGTCAATTTCCTCGTTGGAAGTTTCATCGGTCTTCTGTTCAACCGGCGCTTCCACCGGCACCAGGAAGCCGGTGAGATACCAGCGCGATGGCGCATCCGGCAGCAACTCGTGTGCGAAGTGATGGGCGTTATCCGGGCCAACAAGGTCGAGCTTCAAGGCTTCGACTAGTCCAGTACGCAGCCCTGCAGGGTTGTTCATCACGGCAACCTCCCAATCGCACCCAACACCACCTCACGGGCGTCGACAATGCTCTTCATGCTAGTTCCCAACGTCCAATCTTGAGTGCAGCGTCAAACACGTGGTCCACACTCACCTCGCTTGCATTCTCACGTTGGGCGAAACTATACGTTTCCTGACAAAGCCTCTGTAACCTCGCAGGATGCCCTTTGCCAAGTTCCCAAATCCGTTGAACGGCACGATCTGCAAATGCAATGGCTTCCGCATCTCCCGCCAGGTAAAGGTTGATTAAATCGTTTAGTTTGCTCTGATCAGAGAAACCCTGCAGAGCTAAGACTTTAGGAAATGCTTCTTTCAGCGATGGTACTCGTTGAAGAACATCAGCACGCGCCGTGAAAACAAATTGCACATCTCTGCGTAAGAATGAGTCCAAACTCGACCGCAACACATCGACCTGAAGCGCTGGGTCAATGTGGTTTGCCTCATCGGCAAAAATCAGCACGCGCTTGTCTGAATTCTCCTTTAGTAAAGTAGGCACATCTCCCATTAGCTCAGCGTACTCCCAGGGCTTCAACCCGGCCTGCTGAAACGACCAAGCATCCTCTCGCTGCCGTTCAGCGTTGATGACTGCCTTAGCTCCAAATGTACTGACGCTTTTCACGTCATGTGTGACGGATGCGCTTTGAAAATGCTGAAAGAGCTGAATAACTCTACGAATTGTGGGTAGAGCGATGTTCTTGATATCGTCCGGGTTCGACCGGCTGAAAAGCAGGTCCGTGAAGGGACGGTTAGCAAGCTTGGACCATGCAAGCTTGAACAGGCAAAACAGGATGCGCTCCAGCAGGTCGGGTGTGTGACCGTTCAGTAACCCAAAGTTGATAAGCAGGCTGGGCGCTCATTTTGTGGTTGCATATTGTAGCTATACAGATACATTGCCGCCATGAAACCAAATCTCGATTCTCTCCTCCAACAACGGCAGGCCCTCG
>CAINDV010001087.1 GCA_903847485.1 uncultured Verrucomicrobiota bacterium | reverse complement strand
TGAGAGTTGAGAATTGAGTAAAGGCCACCAGAATGGCGGCGAGCATTGAGCAACGAGGATCGGCTTTCGTTTTCATGGTGTCCTTGGTGAGTTGGGATTCGGATAGCATAGCGGACAGAATCAAGGCCTATGGCATCACTGCCCGGTAGAAGCGCTGTTGAAGCGAATTCGTCGTCACGTCGATGATTTGCGCCGTCCCGTCCGTGTTGAGCACCGAGGCGAGCGGCGTCCAGGTCACCAAATCTGGAGAAGTCTGGAGTTGGTAATAGAACCCCGGCGTAGCCGTCAGGGTGATAGTCGGGTTCGAGTTGGTCGCGCCGCGAGCGATCTGCAACTGAATCGGTGCTGCCACGCCCGCGAAGCCGGTCGCGATGTTGGTGACGTTGACGCTCGACGGCACGGCCGAGTGCGGGTCAAGCCGGAAGCCCAGCAGATACAGCCCGCTGGGCGCGACCTCCGGCAGCCCGAACGAATATCGCTGCTGGCCGGGAACCACAACCCGTTCGTCCACCGTGCCGATCAGGTTCGTTCCCCAGTAAACCGCCAGAAGGCCGACTGCGCCGTTCGTGCTGTCGAACTGCGCCTCGAAGGTCACGAAGTTGACCTGGTTCGTGACCGGCACGGCGAACGAGACCCAGACCGGCAGACCGCCGCCGCTGTCTGGTTCAGGTCCTTTCGGCGCTGGGCCAACCTGGATGCCAGTCAGCAAACGGATGCGGTTTTTCACGAATTGAACTACGCCCGACAGGCTGGCTTGCCAAGCGAGTTGCCCGGGTTGGAGCGGCTCGTTCACGACCGCCTTGATCTCGTTTTGCACGACCATCGCCAAGTTGCCCAAGACGCGAGGTTGGTTTCCCGGAGGATAGCTGCCGTGGTTCGCCCAGCCGCCGCCCTCCTTGCTCAACGGGAACCCGAGGCCTTCTGCGTCCGGCTGGTTGTTTGACACGGTGTTCATGTAAAACTCATGCGGCCACTCGTGCCTTGAGATGACTTCAACCCACGGGAAGTTCAAGTCTGGCACGAAGCCAGCCAACGGGTCGAGTTGCGTGACGTTGACATTGTAGGCGTTGGCCAAGCGCCCCTCCGTCAGTGACGGATGCACGTTCATCAGCCCGTCACTCAGGTAGTCGTGGGCGAAGTAGCAGTCGGCCCAGTCCGCTTGCGCTCCGTATTCAGAGCGGCCCGGATAGCCAATCCGCAAGTACGGGTCCAGGAACGTCTCATGCACCACGATGCTGGGGTTGCGAGCTTTGACCATATCCGTCGTGGCCTGGATCAAGGCGGCACCGGCGCTGTTCCCGATCAAATGCACGTAGCTCCAGCCTTGATTGACGATGTCACAACCGACATTGGCGCCTTCTTTAGCGCCATTCTCAGCAGCCGAATCCGGCAGCCAAGTGAAGGAGTTGAAGAGCCATTCGTACGCAACGACCTGCCAGTTGCCGCGCGCGTGGTCGGCGAGATAGGCGTTTATGCTGTGCGCCAAGTCGTTCAGCCACGGCACGTCGGCGGGCGGAAGGATCGACCCAAACTTGGGGCTCCACCCGTGGGTCAGAAGCACGAGGCTGTCTTTGCCGGGCTGCTTGGCTGGAAGGAACGGATATGTCAGCAGGCCGGGAGGATTGCCATTGCCCGGCTCCGCGAGCACCACCAAGTCGGCCCCGGCGCTCTCGACCCAACCGGCAGCGTTCCACACCACGACGGAATAGCGGCCCAAATCGGAGGGCCGGACGGAGAAAGTTAGCGCGGCCATGTTAGCCCCCGGGATGTCCACCCCGTTCTTGCGCCATTGGCCGTAGAGTGGCGTCGTGCCCGTCACGGTCACGCTGAAGAGCGCATTGGCCCCCAGCACTACCGACTGGCTCTGGGGGTGCGTGAGGATCTGGGGCGGCACCAGCACCGTCAGGCTGGCCACCCGGCTCGTCACGCTGCCGAAGGCGTTGGTGACGACTACGGTGTATTGCCCGGCGTCGGCCCACTGGACGTTGGCGAGCGCCAGCACCTGGCTCCTCGCCCCGGAGACGTTGCCGCCATCGGCCAGTCCTACGCCGTCCTTCCTCCAATGATAAGCGAGCGGCACCGTGCCTGTGGCGTTGACCGTGAATGTGGCCGTAGTGCCAGAAATGTTCGTCACGCTCCGGGGATCGCCGACGATGGTCGGAGAGTTGGTGAACTGAAGCTGGCTTTCCACGAACCAGCCCGAGCCGTTGTTGCGCCCGCCAGTGACGCCGCCGCGCGCCCGGATGACGCCGCGAGACGGGGAGGAGGCAACCGCCAGTTGCCATCCGCCTGCCCGGCGCGTGCCCGCGCCCAGGCTGGTCCAGATAAGACCATCGGTGGAGAGGTCAAAAGTTGTGCGCCAGGCTTCCGGGCTGGTGCCGCCCCGCAGCCAGGTGATGGTCGAGCCGTCGAAGGCGAGGCTCTGGGTCGCGGGCCCGGTGTTGTTCAACCGCCCAATGTAGTTGCGCGTCTGCCCGCCTAGCGTGGTGAAAGTTCCGCCCACCAAGATTTTCCCGTCCGCCTGTAATGCCAGCGCACCGACCCAGTTGTTCGCTCCCGGGTTGAATCCGCTGTCCAGGGTCCCGTCCGCATTCAGCCGGGCAAGCCGATTGCGCGTCTGGCCGCCCAGCGTGGTAAAACTGCCCCCCACCAGAACCTTCCCGTCTGCCTGCACCCCGAACGCCCACACCTCACCGTTTGCCCCCGGATTGAACCCGCTGTCCAAGGTTCCGTCCGCATTCAGTCGCCCGATCCTATTGCGCGTCTGCCCGCCCAGCGTGGTGAACAGCCCGCCCACCAGAATCTTTCCGTCCGCCTGCACCGCCAGCGACAACACCGCATCGTTCGCCCCCGGATTGAACCCGCTGTCCAGGGTCCCGTTCTCATTCAGCCGCCCGATGTAGTTGCGCGTCTGCCCGCCCAGGATGGTGAACTTGCCGATCACCAAAATCTTTCCGTCCGCCTGCACCGCCAGTGACCACGGTGCTTGGTTTGCCCCTGGGTTGAACCCGCCGTCCAGGGTCGTATTCGCGTTGAGCCGCCCGAGGTAGCTGCGCGGCTGCCCGGCCAACGAATTGAATTCGCCGCCCATCAGAATTTTCCCATCCGCCTGCACCGTGTGTGAAAGTCCTATGTAGCTCGCCCAGATGACATTCGGATTGAACCCGCTGTCCAGGGTTCCACTCACGCTCAGCCGCCCCGAACCGACGCGCGCCTGCCCGGCCAGCGTGCTGAAACTTCCGCCCACCAGAATCTTCTCGTCCGCCTGCAACGCCAGCGACAACACCCAATTGTTCGCCCCCGGATTGAACCCGCTGTCCAGCGTCCCGTTCGCACTCAGCCGCCCGATGTAGTTGCGCGTCTGCCCGCCCAACGTGGTGAAACCTCCGCCCACCACAATCTTCCCGCCTGCGTCCAGCGCCAGCGCCAACACCCGTGCGTTCGCCCCTGGGTTGAAGCTGTCGGGCAGCGGTGTCTGGGCGGAGGCGGGTTGCGGCAGTGCGAATTGAGTGACGGCCGCCAGCGTGACGGCGAGCATTGAGCACCGCGGCTGGAGGTTGGTTTTCATGGTGGCATTAGTGGGTTAGGCGTCGAGTAGGGTTAGTTAGTTGGTCAGTTGCCGCCCGGGCCAAACCGCTGATCCACATAGAGGGTCGCGGCCAGCGCAGAGCCACAGCCAGCCGTGAGGACCAGCGCCACAGCCCCAGCGGCGGCCCGGACGCGGTGGACCGAACATTGCCTTTGGCCGCTCCGCAGGTGCCGGAGACTTGCTTGGTTAAGGTGCTCATGGTTGGTCACGTTACGCCCTGTGCTGGCCGCCGGCAAAGACATTCTTTCAAATTTCTTTCCTGCGCTCGGCGCGGCCAAAGCGCGGCCAAGCCGCCACCTAAGCGGAGCGCCGGTTTCTAACCGGCTTGGCGCGGTGGACTGTTCAAAGCCGGTTGCCAACCGGCGCTCCAACCCGCTGGAAAAGTCTTCACGGCGAGCGCCGATTCTGTGAGATAGCAATGCCAAGGGTTCAGCTCTTGCCATTATCACAGGGCGCCTCCGGAAACTGCTTTTCGGAGTTGGGTTGCTGGTTAGTTCGGTTTTCGGTGTTGGCTGGTTTCAGAGCGGCTGCTTGCGTGGGTGTTTTCCTGGCGTTTGACCCTTCGTGGTTGCTTGATGGTCGGTTGTTTCTGGTTTAGGGACTCGGCCATGAACAACTCGCCATAGGCTCGCTTCCAACCCGG
>CAINDV010001086.1 GCA_903847485.1 uncultured Verrucomicrobiota bacterium | reverse complement strand
CCTTCCTCAAGGGTCTATGAATCTAGCAAGACTATGCCGGGTGGAATGAACGCTGCCCACTGACAAGAGCCAGTGCCAGCAAGGTCGCCAACGCTAACGAACCGTTCCACCCGGCATATTCCGGCACCCGGCATACTGACGCCTATGCCGTTCCCGGCATAGGCGTCATAAGACCAATGAAGTCCACGATCCACTCATATTGGCCGGCGATTCCGAGAAAGTGGAAGGCCATTTGCCTATGGTTCACCTCGTCTTTTCCAACCTGAAAACCTGGATTCTGGGCACGCACCACGGCTGCATCGGCCAACACCATTTGCAGGCGTATCTCAACGAATACGTGTTCCGGTTCAACCGGCGCTTCTACCCAATGACCGCCTTCAATTCAGTTTTAGGGCTGGCCGCCCATGCCGCCGCGCCGACTTACGAGGAGCTTTATTCCGGGGAATGGGCGCTCGCTGCGTGAAGTGGTCATAGTCCTCGACTAAAATTCCGCCTTCCTTGGCAAACATCCGGTGCATTCGGAGTAGTCGCTGTGTCGGTTGGATGTTTTTCTCATTCACACGCTAAAACCCTGGAAAGTCCCCAAAGTGGATTTTGGCAAGCAACCGGATAAGCACGGTTTGTTCATTTTGGTTGAGTCCTTTGATTCATATTAGTTCCAAATTGTTTCTGGTACTGTTCCTTGAACGGATTTACCTTGGGCGCGGTCTTATACGCTTGCTCATTTTCAAGGCGCGGCAGGATCTCTTGCCACCACTGATCGTATGCCGCCGATGACTCTTTGACGATGTCAGGATGCTGCGCGGCAACGTCGTTTTCCTGATCGGGATCTTCCTTGAGGTCGAAGAGTTCCCAGTCCTTCTTGCCATGCACCAGGCTATACCGACTATTGCGGATGCTGCATTGTCCGGCACCGTTGCCATATTTCTGAGGCTTGGTGCCATTACTGGCCCAGCGGCCCACATGGGCGACGAGATACCGATCGGCCCAGTCCGTTTGCGGATTCTCTAACAGCGGAATCAGGCTGCGACCTTCGACCTGTGCCTTCAACTTCTCATCCAGAGTCACCCCGGCCAGGGCTGCGAGCGTCGGAAACACGTCAATGTGACCCGTAAGTTTGTCCACCTCGGCGGGCTTGAGCGTATGGGTCCAGCGCCAGAACGAGGCCGCGCGGGTACCGCCTTCCCAAGCCGTGCATTTTCCGCCGCGCAGGCCGGCATTGAAGATTGTGCAGCCGCCGGTGCCACCATTGTCGTTCATGAACACAACGAGGGTGTTATTCTCAATCCCCCACTCCTGTAACTTCGCGAGCACCCGGCCTACGTTTTCGTCAATGTTGGCGATCATCCCGAAGAAGATGGCTTCGTTTGGTGTCACCTTGCCTTGATAGGGTTTTGCGAACTGCGGCGGACAGGAGAGTGGGCCGTGCGGCGCGTTGTAAGGGATGTAGCAGAGGAACGGCTTAGTGCCCTTGACCGACTCAATCCAGTTCAAGGCCTGGGTGGTGAAAACATCCGTGCAGAAGCCGGTGGTCTTCTCGAACTTGCCGTTGTGTTTGATGGCGGGATTGAAATATGTATTACCCGGCGCGTCGCCGCCACTGCCAGGGTAGGTCTGCCCGATGCCACCCGCGCCGTGGATGAATACCTCATTAAAGCCACGCCGGTCGGGTTGATATGCGTCCTCGTCGCCCAGATGCCATTTGCCAAAGATGCCGGTGGTGTAACCGGCGGACTTAAGCACTTGCGCAATGGTCACCGTCTGCAAACTCATCCGCTCGCGTTCGAGGATGGTGTGCGTCACACCGTTCTTGAATTCGTGCCGGCCCGACAGCAACGCGCTGCGCGTCGGCGAACAACTCGGGCTGACGTGGAAGTCGCTGAAGCGGACGCCTTCATGGTGAAGCCGGTCAAGATTCGGCGTCTGGAGGATGGGATTGCCGTTAGCGGAAATATCGCCAAAACCCTGGTCATCGGTGAGGATGACGACAATGTTAGGTCGTTTGGCCACGAGGCCTTCTGCCGGAACTGAGGCAACCAGTGATAGCATCATGGCAACTGTCGTTAGTGCGATTTTGTTCATATTGTTGTCCGGTAACTATTAAGGCCGAACTCCGCAATCGAGTGACAAATGACGAATGACTAAAGAATGACGAAGTCCGAAGCCCGAAACCCGCCCGTCTGCGTGCCCCGCACAGCCAGTCTTAGTTCTTGGTTGGAACGGGCGCGAGACTGGTCCCAGAACCTAACCGCCGCCGGAAGCAACGATTCGTCATTCGGATTTCGGGCTTCATTCGTCATTCGTCATTCGATTGCGGAGTTCGGGCTGAATAGATGCCATATTGTTATCCGCGCGTCCTTTGTCATTTGACGGTTTCCGAGAGCGCGAATGGGGACCGGTAGGTGTCGGAGAGCCGTCCCGGCCATACCCTTTGAGGACTGTTCACTATGTCTCCTTCCGCTTCACCGTCGTGTACGCAAGCGGCCTCCGCACCGACGCCGGATGGATACCGGCTTTCATTGCCATGATCATCCCCGCCGCCTCAATGTAGTTCTCGACGTAGATGAATTTCGGGTGTTCGGGATGGTTGAGACAGCTCTTGTTCTCACGCACAACGATCACCGGGATGCCCGCATCGAGACACGCCTGATGGGGCGCGCCGAAGCAGCCGTACGGAGAGACCATGCCATCGATTTCCCGGTAGCTCATGCCACTCTCCCGGCTAATGCGCGGCGCTTTGTGCAAGCCCTTCAGGAGGCAGTGGATGAAATTCTCGGTGATGATTTCCACGGCGATTCTCGGATCCACAACTTCCTTGAACCCGGTCAGCGCATAATCTACCGGGCCGTGGGCACACGGCTTGTCCAGCGCCTCGCCAATGTACCGTGTCGCCAGGGCTTCCACGCCGCCCACCGGATTCACGCCGCCGGTGCGCCAATAGGTCGCTAGCGTCTCGTTGTCGATGGTAATGGGGGTGGCGATGCCTAGAGCGTCATACTCGAGTTCCTTGACTTGCGCCACCAGTTCCTGCCAGTTGATCACGTCGCCCGTGGCAATCCCGTTTTCAATACGGGCGTTCAGTTTGAGTGGCACCCGCAATTCAAGAATCTCAGCGTCCAGACCCAGTGTGACACGGGCGGCCGATACGGCGTTGATGGACTGATAATCCGCCTTGTTCACAACCACCAGCACCTTGTTAGACCTCACCTTCCTCAGAAACAGCTTGCCCTGAAGGAACTGGTCCAGGTGGCTTCCCTCGACATAAAGCGCGTTGTCGGGCATCTCGTTGATGTCCGATGCGTTCACCACGTTGGGGTGGAGCACCAAGGTCTCACAACACGCACCGAGCAGCCGGGCCGGCGCATTGCCGTCGCCACAATGGCCGCCTATCTCGCATCCGATCCCCGTGGGGACGATCATCACTACATTCATTCGCGTTCTCTCCTGTGTGTCGCAGCATGGATGAGTTCGCCGACGACCATCGTCTTTGTATCACTCACGGTAACTGCTCAGGTAGCCCCACCATGGAGCACGCCTTGTCCGCAGAGTAGATTTTCACTCTACGAACGCAAGCAAAAACAGATTGTTTTTGCTGAACTCATCGAGATGCACGCCGCACCTTGCGAGCTGTGACGAGTATGGTGGTGGTTGTGGGAGGAGCAGCTTACTGAGCACTGATAACCGATAACTAATAACTGTCGCCTCACTTCACCCCCAAAACCGTTAGACGCTTGAGCAGCAGTTCGCGGGGGGCTTCGTTTTTCGTTTCCAGTCGGATGAATCTTGCCCGCCGCCCGGGGACATTGGCACCCGCATCAAGATGTGTCACCGGCACCACCCAGGTGGGTTCCCAGGTCTTGGCCCGCCAGACTTCCTGCCATTTCTGCCCGTCCTCGGAGATGGACACAATGAGACCATCGGCGCGCCGCTCATTGGCGCGGTTTTCGATGATTACGGCATTGACTATTTTCACCGCACCCAGATCAACCTTTGCCCACGGATTCTTTTCCTTGTCGGTGTGAAACGCGTAGTCCACATTGTCGCCCGAGAAAAGCCGCGCATGGTTCTTTTCGTCGTCATATCCCGAGCGGGAGCTAACTTCCAGCGTGGCCTTGTCACTGAGCACCGCGCCATGTTCGGAAACATAGGACTTGGGCGCATGGGCGGCACCGATGAGCAGGCCGGCCTCCACCGGTTTCTCCAGCGTCAACTCGATGACCGTCACCGGATTGTCACGATCCTTCCCGGCAACCTCCACTGAGAATTCGTCGGCGCTTTGCTTGAAGATGACCGGCGAGTCGGTCAGAGTGCGGGCGGTGAGCACCTTGTTAGGAAGGGGATCAAATCCGAGGCCTTCCACCGGCCACTCATACACGAGCAGATAGAGTTTGTTGCCCTTGTGACAAGTGCCGCCCCAGGTGCCGTTGCGGTACGGGCCGCCCCGGGTGCCGTAGATGGCTTCGCCATACTTATTCAGCCACGCACCCATGGCCCGGGCCACCTTGGCTTCACCCTCGGCAAACGCGCCGTCCGGACGTGGGCCGAAGTTCAATAACAGATTGCCGCCGCCGGTGGTGCAACTCACCAGCATCCTGATGCAATCCTCCGGCCCCTTGAAGCCGTCCTCGCCGCCATAGGACCACTGACGCCCGACATGGATGCAGGACTCCCAGTCACTGGCAATGTTCATCGCGCCAATAAAGCCCTCGGGCGTGTCGTAGTCGCCCTTGACCATCTTCGCCAGCTCCGGCGTGGGCGCTTTGAGATCTTGCGGTGTGTCCGGCCCGCAGAACGCGGCGGCGCGGTTGTTGACGATCAGTTTGGGCTGGAGTTGATACATCATCGCGAACAATTCGTCGAACTTCCACTTGCCCCAATCCCGCCCGCCGACGTGGTCGAACCACAGCACGTCCACCGCCCCGTAGTTGGAGAGCAGCTCCTTGACCTGTGCCCGGTAGAACGCGTCGTATTTCACGTTGTCACCGACGAGATAATCCGGGTGATACCAGTCGCGGGTGGAGTAATAGAACCCGAGCTTCATCCCCTGCTTGTGGCAGGCGTCGGCATAGGCGCGGACAATGTCCTTGCCGTAAGGGCTGGCCATGATGTTGTAGTCCGAGACCTTCGAGTCGAACTGCGCGAAGCCATCGTGGTGTTTGGCGATGAGCACCATGTATTTCATGCCCGACTCTTTGGCGATGCGCACCCATTCCTCTGCGTTGTAGTTAGTCGGGTTGAACTGCTTGTAGTAGTTGTCATAGACGGGGTCGGCGGTGCGCGGGGTCTGGACGCCGTTGATATCCCACGGCCGGTTGGCCTTGCGGCCCCAGCCGATTTCCGCGGCCCCTACCGAACAGGGTCCCCAGTGGATAAACATGCCGAACTTCGCGTCACGGAACCACTGCATGCGATCGTCACGCTGCTCCTTCGTCTCATGGATCTGTGGCACCTTCGACAATTCTGCCGCCCGCACCCAACTTGTTGCCAGCAAAGCTGACATAAATAGCATCATGGTTTGTTTCATTGTTAGTTCGTTTCGATATTGGTTATTTTGCGGCATCAAGTATGGCTATCGCCTGTTTCCTGATGCTTTCATCCTGGGTTGTCTTTGCCATGTTCTTAAGCGCAGCCATCGCCTTGTCACGTTCCGGACCAGGGCTTTTGAACTGCTTGACTATCATGACACAGGCCAGCTCAGCTTCCGTCCTGAGTTCAGCGTCCGGCATGCACTTATGTGCTTCATCCAGCGCGGCAAGACTGGCGATGCCGGAAAGCGCGCTTAACACAAGCCTCTTCTCGTCTGTCCGTGGCACCATACTCATTGCCTCCACCAGCAAAGCAACCGCATTCCCTGCATTGTTCTCCACGCTTTCTGGAAGCGATACAATCCTTACCAGCCCGCGAAACGCAATGATCTTGAGATTTTCCTTCGGCGCATTTTTTGCGAGTTCACGAAGATCCGCAACCGCTCCTTCATCCTCCCAGTCCGCCATGACGCGTATTGCCGCCTCCTGCACATTTTCATTCCTGTCCCTGATGCTGACGCGCACCATGTCCAGCGCCTTGTCACCGCCCAGGCTTCCAAGACAATGCAGCAGGCTCACACGCTCTTCGGGTTTCGCGTCCTTCATGGCGGCGACAAGAGGCGCTGTTTTCCTGTCCTCTCCTTCAACCTTGGCGCTCGCCACAGATACGGCCCGCTCCGCCGCCAACCGTACCCGGTCAGGCTTGGCTCTGAGCATCAGGCCTATAAGTGAAGGTATTTCCTTCTCCTGGGCCAGGGAACCCAGCGCCTTGAACGTTTGCACTCTGACATTCTCATCGGAATCGTCAGCATACCTGAAGAGATCTGTAACAACCTCCCGGCTTTGCCGCTCCGCCAAGCAGCCTACCAGCAATGCCCTGGAAGCAGCGTCAACACGGGGCAAGGCTTTCATG
>CAINDV010001085.1 GCA_903847485.1 uncultured Verrucomicrobiota bacterium | reverse complement strand
CGAAAGGGTAAATGAAAGTGCCACAGAAACGTAAACTAATCCGCTTGCGGATGAAAGATGCAACGCGAGGATGAGTACTTCGGTACACGTATTGTCTTGGGCTGGCCGGAGCGCAGGGATCCTTCGGATTTCGGATTTCGGATTTCCTTCGGATTTCGGATTTCGGATTTCGGATTTCCCTCCGCACCCGGCCCCATCACCAACAGCGATCCCTCAGCCCGGTTCCCCCGACCGCTACAACGTTGAGAATGAGCCGCTCCGGTTTTCATGTTCGTATTTGCCCGCTGCCAAAGCCAAGCCATTTGTAACTGGTCAACTCCTCCAGCCCCATCGGTCCCCGCGCCCCGATCTTGTCGGTGCTGATGCCGATCTCCGCGCCCATGCCGAACTCGCCGCCGTCGGTAAAGCGCGTCGAGACGTTCCAGTAAACCGCCGCCGAATCCACCGCCGCCAGAAAGCGCCGCGCCGTCGCCTCGTTCGCCGTCACGATGCTGTCCGAGTGCGCCGAGCCGTAGTGGTTGATATGCTCAATGGCCTGGCCCACATCTTCCACGACTCGCACGTTGAGGATGTAGTCGTTGTACTCGGTGAAGAAATCAGCGTCTGTGGCGCGCCTGACTTCGGACTTCGGACTTCGGACTTCTGACTTCAAAATCGCCTCCGCTTCGGCGTCCGCCCGTAGCTGAACCGCCTTTTCCCCCAGCCCGCTCGCGATCGCCGGCAGAAACATCGGGGCGATTTTGCGGTCCACCAGCATTGTCTCCATCGCGTTGCACACGCCGGGCCGCTGACACTTGGCGTTCAGCACGATGGCTTCCGCCATCGCCAGGTCCGCCTCGCGGTCCACGAAGACATGGCAGACGCCTTTGAAATGTTTGATCACCGGCACCTTCGAGCACTCGGACACGGCGCGGATCAAGCCCTCGCCGCCGCGTGGCAAGCACAGATCCACGAACTGCGTGAGTGACAGCAGCGCCGGAATCGCCTCGCGATCTGCTGTGGGCAACACCTGAATGGCGTGTTCGGGAAAACCGGGCAGCGTCCGCCGGGCCGCCGCGATCAGGCACTCGGCAATGGCTTGGTTGGAATGCAGCGCCTCCTTGCCGCCGCGCAGAATCGTGGCATTGCCGGACTTGAAACACAGGCTCGCGGCGTCGGCGGTGACGTTGGGACGGGATTCGTAAATGATGACCACGACGCCGATGGGCGTGCTGATTTTCTGGAGTCGCAGCCCGTTGGGCCGACGCCGCTCATCCAGGATGCGGCCCACGGGGTCCGGCAGTGCCGCCAACTCGCGCAACCCGCACGCCATCCCGGCGAGGCGCGGGTCGTCGAGCCGGAGACGGTCGAGCAGCGCGGCCGAAAGACCGGCTTCCGCGCTGGCGAGCATGTCCAACTCATTCGCGGCGAGGATGGCGGCGGCCTTCTCCCCCAACGCATCCGCCATCGCGAGCAGACAGGCATCCTTCTCGGACGCGGTGAGCCGGGCCAGGCCGCGCGAAGCCACTTTCGCCTGGCGGGCCAGATCTGTCATTTGAGCGAGCAGATTCATGGCCCAATGGTAGGGGAACCGCGCTGAATTGGAAACCCGAAGTTGACGCGAGCCTCGCTTGGGGGCGCATCTCAGTTTCATGCGGTGCCGTCTCCAGCCCGGCAGGGCGACAAAGAATAGCCCAGCGTTTCAACGCTGGAACGGAGACCGATCGGGCGGGACCAGTCCCGTCAGGGACGACCGAGAAACCCTTGCCGCCACGCCGCCGTTCTGCCGTCCCTTGCGGACTTGACAGTGCTAGAGGCCGGTGGCCCAGCGTTGAAACGCTGGGCTATTCTCGGTCGCCCTGCCGGGCGGGAAACAGCCTGGCAGAAACAGAGCTGCGCCGGATGTTCGGGTTGAAAGAACAAAGAACTTGCCACCCGGGCCAAAACGAATATGCTCTGCCCCGTGAACGCGCACCGCGAACCACTAACAGACCGCCCCGAGCCACCGGGGCGGCTTTGCCCGTTGGGCGTTAAGCACCACAACGCTCCTGGGGAGCGCACGAGCACGGCCCCATTGAGTGGCCGCTTCACTTTGCGTGCTGCGCTCCGCCGCAGTTGCCAATGACAAGAACTGCCCCTTTACCGCAGTTCGCCAACCTCAGTGTCAAAAGTGAGGACTGACCCTTTTTCACATCAACATGAACGGTACGAACAACATGAAAACAATGGTATGCACTGCCGGGCTCGTTCTGCTTTTCGTCCTCGGTTGTTCCCCGACACTCTCGGGTCCGGGCGTAGCACAAGTTAAAGAAGATCTCGTTGACAAGGAAATCTGGACCCTTGCCAGTTATTATCAACTCAACGTGGTTCAAGATGTAGTCATCCAGAAGCGGTTCACCGATTGGACATCGGGGCCAATAACCCGAAGACCTTCTACGAGACGCCGAACCTTGACGCCCTGGCGAAGAAAGGGATGCGCTTCACTCAAGCCTACGCGGCGTGCCCGGTGTGTTCGCCTACGCGGGCTAGCCTGAGCACCGGACGCTGGCCCCAGCGCACCGGCGTGACGGATTTCATCGGCGCCGCCCAGCCGGACCAATGGAAGCGCCCGACCCGGCTGCTGCCCGCGCCGTATGCCGACCGGCTAGCGCTCGAAGAAACCACGCTG
>CAINDV010001084.1 GCA_903847485.1 uncultured Verrucomicrobiota bacterium | reverse complement strand
CGCGTTCACCGCGCCGCCGCCGGGCTACGAAGGCTTTGCCATCACCAACAGCTTCCTCGACACCAACCGCCTCCTCCACCTCCAGTATCCCGCCAGCACCAATGACTACTACCTCCTCTACTGGGGCAGTCAGGTCATGGCCGTCACCAACCCCATCGTGATGGCCCTGGGCGTGGATGGCCCGGGGGAATTCTTCCTCACCAACCTCTTCGCCACCTCCTTCTTCCAACTGCTCGAAGTCCCGCTCGCCCAACCGCTTGACGTGGACGGCGACGGCATTGACGACGTTACCGAGTTCCTGAACCCCGCCATTTACAATCCCTTCGTGCCGGTTACGCCCGTGGTCACGAACCAGCCGCCCGTCAACCCTGGCACCAACGCACCGTCGAACAGTGGGCAAATCTACCTCTGGACCCTGAACAACCACCGCTACCTGCCGGTGCTGGTGACCAACGGCGTGACGTGGGACGAAGCCAATGCCGCCGCTACCGCCGTTGGTGGGTATCTCGCCACGCTCACCTCGGGGGCGGAAAACGACTTCGTGTTCGGCCTGATTGACCGGCCCGAATACTGGCGGACCTGGCCCACCAACCCGCCCGCCGCCAGCGGCCCGTGGTTGGGCGGATGGCAGTCCGCCGGTGCCGCCGAACCGGCCGGCAGTTGGCGCTGGCTCACGCCAGAGCCGTTCGACTTCACCGCCTGGATGCCGGGCGCACCCGACAACGCCGCCTCGCCCTTCGGGGCCAACGAAGACCGCCTCGCCTTCGCCTCCGCCGCCGCGAACACGCGCTCCAACCGGTGGAACGACCTGCCGGGCGCGCTCCGCCTGCCCGGCTACGTCATCGAATTCGACCCGCCCGCCACCAGCGGCGACTGCATCCCGCGCGACGGCCTCGTGGCTTGGTGGAAAGGTGACGGCAACGCGCTCGATAGCGTCGGAACCAATGCCGCAAGGTTGGTGAACGGCGCGACGTTCGGAAGTGGATTGGCTGGACAAGCCTTCACCCTCGACGGAACAGCCGCCTATGTGGAGATACCAGACTCTCCGGTTTTGGATGGCATGGCCGCACTTACCATCCAATTCTGGGTCAAGTTCAACGAGATTCCGAACGGACAGACCGAGATGGTCTTCGTGAAGGGGAGAGCGGTTGGGCCAGGGTCAAACTCCTATTGGATCTACCGCCAGCCGGAACTCGGTGCGATGAAGATTTCCGCTGGAGTGGAAACTTCACCGAACGGCTATGCTTGGATATCGATCCCGGCCTACACCGACACAATCAACTTCCACCACCTGGCCGTGACCTACGACGGTAGCGAGATGCGGCTCTATCTCGACGGTGCGTTGGCGGGGAGCCAAGCCCTAAGCGGCACAGTCACCGATACCACCTACCCGGTACAGATTGGTCGAAGAGCCTATCCAGGAATAAACGAGTTCGTGAACGGCTCGCTTGATGAGATCACCATTCACAACCGCGCCCTCACCGCCGACGAAATTGCTAGTATCTACTCCGGGGGCATCACGGGCCGCTGCAAGCCGCAGTGTGTCGAGCCGCCCTCCGGCCTCGTCGCCTGGTGGCCCGGCGAAGGCAACGCCAACGACCTCATCGGCGGCAACAACGGCTCGCTCCTTAACGGGGCCGCCTTCGCTACAGGACGAGTCGGAACGGGGTTCAACTTCGGCGGAGTGGATGACGTAGTTGACGTGGGCAATCCAGCATCGCTGCAAATCACCGGCCCCCTCTCGGTCGAGACCTGGTTCAAGACAACCGCTCCAGTTGGGAGTTTCAACATGCTCGTCAGCAAGTGGGATTGTTATTGCGGCGCGTACCTCGCGTCCTACTCACTTAACTGGCAAGACGGCTTTGGTCTTACCTTCGTCCTTAACAACCAAGTCAACGTCGGCGCGGGGGCCTTCAGCTATGCAAATTGGAATGACGGAGTTTGGCACCATGCCGTCGGAACCTGGGACGGCTCAGTCGTCTCTATCTACGTGGATGGTGCTCTACGCGGACAGTCCGCCGCCCCCGGCTTTGGCTTGATCAAGAATGCGGCCGTGCCCGTGAGAATCGGAGGCTCGGCGAACACCGCTCCCTACCATTATTTCACAGGCCAAATCGACGAAACGCGCATCTACAACCGCGCCCTTACAGCGGGCGAAATTGCGGGCATCTACATGGCGGGCAGCGAGGGCTTCTGCAAGAAGACCGAGTGCCCGAAGGTGCGCACCGTGCCTTCCGGAGCGGCCTCTTGGTGGCCCGCCGACGGGAACGCGCTCGACATGGTCGGCACCAACCACGGCACCTTGCAGGGCGGCGCAACCTACGGGCCAGGTGTTGTAGGGCTGTCAGTCAGCTTGAATGGCACGGATGGTTATGTCCAAGTTGGCAACCAACCGTCACTCGTATTTCATGGCCAGCTTACCATTGAAGCGTGGGTCTTCCCGACTGGGCCAGGTTCTGGCGGCCCGAGCGGAGCCGCCGGAATGATTGTGAGCAAGGAGGGCGAGTACGAGCTTCTTCGTTGGAATGACGGTACAATTCGTTGGGCGATCGCGAATTCAAGCCCTGGCTGGCTCTACCAAAACTCGGGCTTTGTCGCACCAACAAACCGGTGGACATACCTGGCGCTGACTTATGACTTGGCCAATGTGCGCATCTACGCGAATGGCCAGTTGGTTAGCACGGTCGCCGCAAGCGGACCAATCGGCGATGTTGTACCGAACGTAGATGACTTCCGGATCGGGGGCCGCCAAGGTGACGAACAGTTCTTCAGAGGTTCTATTGACGACGTGATGATGTTTAACCGCGCACTCAGCGCGTCCGAAGTCCAAGCCCTTTACCAATCCGCAATGCTCCCGCCCCCTTTGCTTGGCCACTGGCCCGCCGAGGGCAACGCCCAGAGCACGACCGGCACGAATCACGGCACGTTGACGGGCGGCGTCACCTTAGCGTCGGGCGTCGCCGGGCAGGCGTTCAGCTTCAACGGCGTGGACGGGCGCGTGGTGGTGGAGACGCCGGCCGGGTTCCCGTGCGCCAGCAATTGGACGCTGCAAGTCTGGGCCAAGCCGCAGTTGCCCCAGGCCTCGCCGGCCCTGCTCGCCGGCCAGTGCCTCGGCCCCCGGCTCGTCCTCCTGCCCGATGGCCGCGTCCAGGCCGCCTACGACGCGCCGGACCAATCGAGCGTGGTGGTCACCAGCACCCGCGCGTTGTCCCCGTGCCGCTTCTCGCAAGTCGTCGCCATTTACGACGCCGCGTCGCTGCGGTTGTTCCTGGATGGCGAACTGGACGCCGCCACGCCGGTCACCGGCAAGCTGGCGGTGATTACCCCCTGCGGCTTCCTCATCGGCGGCACGGACACGAACCGCTTCCCGTGCCCTTGTGCCCAGGGCTTCTACCACGGCCTGCTGGACGAAGTGGCGCTCTACACACGCGCCCTGTTCCCCTCTGAGGTGTTGTCCGCCTACACTCTCATGACGACGAATTGCGGCGGCAACAGCGGCGCTTGCATACAGGATGGTTTGGTCGCCCGCTGGACCGGCAGTGCCAACGACATCGTCTGTGGCAACCACGCGCAGTTGCGGAATGGGGCGAGCTACGGCCCGGGCCTGGAGGGCAATGGCAGTGGCTTCTGGTTTGATGGCGTGGACGATCTGGGCGCGCTGCGCGTTCCCTGCCCCATGCTCCAGGCTGCCAATTGGACGCTTCACACTTGGGTGAACGCGAGCGTTGCGCCCGCCAGCCCGGCGCTGCTGCTGGGTCAATGTGGCGGGCCGCAGTTGCTGCTGTTGCCGGATCGCCGGGTGGAAGTGGGCTATACCGCCACCAACGGGGCCTGGGTGTCGGTGGCCAGCACCTGTCCGCTGCGCGCCGGGGAGTTCGGATTGGTAGTCGGGACTTACGACGGCAGCAACCTGCGGTTGTTCGTGAACGGTCGCTTCAACGCCCAAGGGAGCGTCACCGGGCTGCCGCCGATGGTGTCGCGGGCGGACTATTGGTTTGGCGGCGTGGATGTGGCGAGCGCAGGCTGCGGTTGTCCGGGGCAGGGTTTCGCCGGTTCGCTGGACGAAGTGGCGCTCTTCAACCGCGCCGTTTCTCCCGCCGAGGTCTGGTCGCTCTATGCCAGGTTCATCGCCGATGCCTGTGACGCCAGCGGCCTATGTGGCTCGACTGGCCCGCGCGTGGCTTGGTGGCAGGCAGATGGCTCCGGCGCAGACGCGGTTTGCTCGCATACGGCCCGGCTGTCGAACGGAGTCGCCTTCGGCCCCGGCGCGGCCGGGCAGGCGTTCCTGCTGGATGGCGTGGATGACTTCGTCGCCGCGCGCGTGCCGTGCGAGATGGTGACTGCCGCGACGTGGTCGCTGGAAGCCTGGCCGAACGCGAGCCAGTGGCCGGCGGTTCCGGCGATGTTGGTGGGGCAGTGTCTCGGCCCGAAACTGCTGCTGTTGCCCGATGGCCGGGTGCAAGTGGGCTTCACCACGGAAACCGCCGAATGGGTGTCGCTGACGAGCGCACACGCCCTGGCCAGCGGGGCGTTCTCGCAGGTGGTGGGCGTGTATGACGGCAGTGCGCTGCGGCTGTTCATCAACTGCGCGCTGGACGCGGAACTGGCCGTGCCGGGCAAGACGCCGGCGCAGAGCATGGGAGATATCTACCTCGGCGGCGTGGCTGGCGACGGCTGCGGCTGCGCAGACGGGTTCTTCGCGGGCCGGTTGGATGAAGTGGCGATTTACAACCGCGCGCTGACCTTGCAGGAGGCTTGCCGGAGTGTCAGTTGCGGCAATTGCACGAACGTGTCGTGGTGCCCGGCGATGCCGGGCCTCGTGGCGTCGTGGGCCGCCGACGGCAACGCGGCGAGCCGGACGTGCGTGGGCTGCGGCTCGCTCCAAGGCGGCGTGGGCTTCGTGACCGGTGTGCAAGGACAGGCGTGGCACTTCGCCAGCGCGGGGCAGTATGTGGCGTTTCAGGACGCGGCGTTCGGCGAGCTGCCGACTCTGGCGCTGTGGCTGCGCACCAGCGGCACGTCGCAAGGCATCATGGACGGCGGCCCGAGCACGAACGCGTGGCGCGTGGGCGTGGACGCGGGCGGACGGGCGACGTTTAGCCACTTCAGCACCGGCACGACGACGCGGGTGGAAATCGCGAGCGCGAAGGTCGTGGCGGATGGCCAGTGGCATCACCTCGCGGTGCAGGCGGATTCGGCGGGGAAGAAGCTGAACCTGTTCGTGGACGGCGCGCTCCAGGCGACTTACACCGAAGCGGGCGGAGCCTTCACCGGCTGGGGCCAAGCCATCCCCGGCGAGGCGAAGCTGGCCTTGTGCGACGGCGCGGGGTTGCCGGCGGCGAGCTTCGTCGGCGACGTGGACGAGATGGATTTCTTCAACCGCGTGCTGACGACGGACGAAGTGTTGTCGCTCTGCAAAGCGGTGAATCCACCGGTGAGCGGAGCGGTGACGGACCACGGCGGCGCGAATTGGACCGTGCCCGCCGGCACCGTGCTCGGCGGCGTGCATGTGAACATCGGGGAGTTCGTGATCCCCAGCGGCGCGACGGTCAACGTGGCGGCGTTCAGCACGAATGGCGGCGGCACGGTCGAAATCCGTGCGCGTCGCATCCGGGTGGATGGGACATTCACGGCGACAGCCAAGGGATTGCCCGGCGGCGCTGGTGGTGGCGGCGGCGGCGGCGGGGATCAGGTGATCGGCGGGTTGCCTGGCTCCGGGGCACCTGGCGGTGCTGGCTACCTCGGCCTGAGCGATGGTGAGAACGGTGCCGACGGCGGAGAAGTAACCGGCGGGCGCGGCGGGCGCGGGCGGACCGCCATGGGCGCTCCGTATGGGGCGTTTCCGGGAACGTTCGGCTCACGCGGCGAAGGCGCGAGCGGCCCGTCCGACAATAACAACGCCGACCCCGGCGGTGACGGCGGCTACCGCGCGACCGAGGCAAATGGTGACACAACCACCGGGGAAGAACTGTTCCTTGGTTGCGGTGGTGGCGGCGGTGGTGGTGCCGGCGGCGGTCACTCGCTGAGTGTGAACTCCGGCGGGGGCGGCGGCGGTGGTGGTGGTGCCGGTGGCTTGGGCGGCGGCATCATCATCCTGCGCGCCGAGGAGTCGCTACAGATCAGCAGCAGTGGTGCGGTGTTCGCGCAAGGCACCAAGGGTGGCGCGGGAGTTAATGGCCATGCGGGAGCAGTTTATGACCACGCGGGCGACGCCAGCCCCGGTGGCAACGGTGGTGCGGGTGGGGTTGTTTCCGCGGCCGGCACTGGCCTCGGCGGCAGCGGTGGTGCGCAGGCTTGCGACACCTTCAGCCCGCACGCCGGCGATTGCTCCGGCGCGGGTGGCAAGGGCGGTAACGGCGGGGCGGGTGCCGGCGGCGGCATTCTCCTCCGCGCTCCCGCCGTAACGGTAGCTGGCACCGTGAGCAACGCCGGCGGCAGTTCCACCAACAACGGCGGCACGGTGAAGATCATATCCGCCTGCGGCTCCCCGACGGTGACTGGGCAAGTCACCGCCGGTCGTCTGTTGCAGAAGGATGCTTTGATGAAGCCGTGAGCGGGCGGTGAGGCGGAAGATGGCGGCGGACACCGGTCCGCAGCTACGGCGGTATAGCGGCTTTCTGGCGAAAGCCGCTATCTTGTAGGGGGGACTTGCATCGGCGGTGGCAACACTGACCCACCGGAGGCTGACAAGCTCCGGGGTTTCGCTGAGATAAGGCGAACCGTGAAGAGCTACAACGATGAGAGGAGCGTCAAGCCCTTGCCAGTAAACGACAGCAGAGACGGGGCCGCTGCGCGGAAATCCGAAATTCGAAGGTCGAAAGCCGAAGCTCTTTCCAAACGGTAGGAGACGACGTGAGGAGACTCAGAACTCCTGAGTCGTGAGCACGAATCCGCAACTGGCAAGGAAATGAGCCGAGTCTAAGATTACCGGGTCAGGGGACCCGGCCTACAGCAAAGACGGGTTCTGTAGGCCCGGGGCCCTCACCGGGCGACCTACGCTATTTCCTCGGGTCAGGAGTTCTGGGCCTATTACCAATTGAAGCGCCCGCGCCCATACGGCGCGTGCTGGCTGGCCTGTGAATGGTAGCGCGAACTGCAACTGGACGCTTTCTGGAGTCGGCGCTTGGGTGTTAGTCGCGCAGGCACCGACTGGACCAAACTATTGACCGTCTCGGTCGGTTACCGGCTGATCGCCCCAGGCAGTGAATGGCGCTGTCATCGGCCTTGGTATGAGCGCAGCGCGATGGGCGATTGGTTAGGCGATAACTTTGTCTGGGGCAACAAGGACCAACTCTAGGCCGTGCGGGATCGGTTGCTGGCACACCGCGACGAATTGTTCCAACCCTGCTTATCCGGTTGGCTGCCAAACGGGCCAAACACAGAGGCGCAGAGGACGCGAAGGTTGCCAACAGAGGCCTTCTCTGCGTCTCTCTGCGCACTTTGCGCCTCCGCGTTTGGCCCCGTTTGGCAACCAACCGGATAAGCAGGGTTCCAACCTCTGCCAGCCCGCTGGAAAGACTAATTCGGAGCTAAGCTGGACGTGCTGCTTTATGATCTCACTCGCCCCGTGCGATAAGGACTGTGCTAACTCTCGTGACAGGTCAACCGCTATCTCACGGGCCAGCACTTACTTCGAGGGCCAGGCCGAGGGCATCGAAAAGGCCCGTTATGGCTACAGTCACGATCACCGGCCCGACTGTCAGCAAGTCGTGCTGGCCTTAGTAGTAACACCGGAAGGCTTTCCTGTGGGCTAGGAAATCATGCACCGCAACACCTTGGACAAAGAAACCTTGCCCTAGTTTGTGGAGCGCATTGAAAAGCTCGACGGCCAAATCCAGCGCGTGTGGCTGATGAATCGCGGCCTCCCCACCGAAGCGTAATTGGCGGCGCTGCGGGCCGGTAAGTCACCGGTCAAGTATCTGGTGGGCACGCCCCGCGCCCAATGGGAGAACGTCCCCTGGACCCAAGTGTGCGACTCCGTCCAAGTCAAACTCTTCCAAGACCAAGAAGAACTCTTGGTCGTGGTCCGCAGCGACAAACGACAACAAGTATAGATTGCTATCCGGCGCCAGCAACTAACCCGCTGGCTTCAGACCCGGCGCGAAATGCGCCAGGGTACCCAGCGGGATCGCCTGCTGATGCGCTGGGGGGCAACCAAAGCCAAGGCCGGCCGCGCCGCCACCCTGGTGACCGTGCGGTTGCCCGGCGCGACCGCGACGATCTCCGCCCAAGCTCTCTCCGTGGCCTTGCCAAAAGAATAACTCAAGGCAGCCGAACTCAATGACGGCCATCGGCCGCAGAAGCTAGAAGCTAGAAGTTATAAATGGTAAGTGAGAAGCACGCACAGCCGGTGAGTCTGTGGAATACAGACGGACGCAGAAGCTATAAGCCCGAACTCCGAAGCGGAATCCGCTTCGCGTAGTGGGACCGGCTTCCAGCCGGTCAGTTTGCAGTGTGCCTAACGGATAAAACCGGACCTGTG
>CAINDV010001083.1 GCA_903847485.1 uncultured Verrucomicrobiota bacterium | reverse complement strand
GGGCGCGGCGCACCGCCTCGTTGGATAGACTGAGCACCACCCGCCGCACTAACCCTAGCACGAAGGCCGCATTGGGGTTCCGCACCCGGCTGAGATCCTCGTGCATCGTGAGGTCCAGGCAGTAATGCAGCCGACTCTCAACGACAGCGGTAATGAGCCTGCCGGACAGCTCGGCAGGAGCCTCGCCCTACCACTCCACTGGCTATGTGTATCTGGCGTTGGTGCGGCAGCGGGCGGCGCATTTTATTGCGCGTTGTTCGAGCGGTTCCTTTCTGGCCGCGCAAGAGTTGTTTCGCCGCGACCGGGCCAACCAGAGCCAAGGCGTCTGGCGCTTCGCCCCGGCGGACCGGCCAGCGGAGTGCCGGCGGTGGGGCTGCCTGTGAAGCTAAAAGTGCGTTTGGTGCGCCTGCGCTTGCCCAGTGGGGAATTGGCAGTGCTGGCCACCTCGTTGCTGGATGCAGTCGCTTATCCGACGGCGGAGTTCTTGACCGTGTATCATTGGCGCTAGGAACACGAGACTTGTTATTGGATGCTCAAGGGCCGGCTGGAGTTGGAGAATTTCAGCGGGCAGACCGTGGCGGCGGTGGAGCAGGATGTGCCGGCGGCGCTGCGGGCCAATCTGGAGAGTGTGCTCAGCGAGCCCACGCCGGTGGCGCTCAACCCAGCGCGCCCGGCCGCGACCCAGCCCCGCCAAGTCAACCGCGCCAATGCCTATCCTGCCCTCAAGGACCAAGTGCTGGCTTTGTTGTACGGGGACACACTCGTGGCGGCGGTCCTTCATAAGTTGCAGCGACTCTTTGCGGGCAGTCCCGTGGCCGTGCGTCCCGAGCGCAAAGTGCCGCGCTGTCCCCGACCTTCGTTGCATCGGTCGTATCATTTTCAAAGACGGGTAAGAAAGCCGTGTTTTGAACGCGAGGCGCTTAATTCAACGGCAGTGGGCCCTGGGACTGGGCGTTGAGCGTGAGACGCAGGGCGCACAACTGGCCGAAGACCAAGGAGGTGAGGAACTCGAAAGCCTGAGTCTTGCCCTGGCGACACAACCACTGGGCGGTGCGGGCCAGTTGGGTGAACGAAGCGGGGGCAAACGTCTGGGTGAACCGGTCCGGAAACATGCGGGCAGAGAGCGTGGTCATAGGCGGGGCATCATAGCAGAACGTCGCGGCATTGCGATTGTGTAATATGCTTGTCCGAAGCATGATACGGTCACGGACTTGACCTCGCAGGAGGCACTACACGGGGCTTAAATGAGGCGCGGGTCGCCGCCAGCCTCCGCGGCGCTCAGGAAGCGCTGGCGGGGCTGCTACCCCGACTTTCGATACTGGAAGGGCCTGTTGACTATTTTCCGGGAGGTGCCCTCCGAATTTGCCAATTGGGCGATTGGTTAGGCGAAGACTTTGTCTGGGGCGGCAAGGACCAACTCTAGGCGGTGCGGGATAGGTTGCTGGCACACCGCGACGAATTGTTCCAACATCTGCCAGCCCGCTGGCAAGACTTATTCGGAGCTAAGCTGGGCGTGCTGCTATATGATCTCACTCGCCCATTGATATAATGATTATACGAACTCTCGTGACAGATCGACCGCTATCTCACGGGGCTCGCCCCGTGAGATAGCGGCGGCTCACTGTGGCGGCACGCGCGCGCGCGGAATGAATGGTTTGCCCGTCGTGGACTGCTGAGCATGAAAGCAGCCCACGAGTGGGCGCGGACAATCGTAGGACTACGAACCCACTGACTGGAGAGCCGGATGCGGGAAATCCGCCCGTCCGGTTCGGAGGGCATGGCAAGGTTCAAACCCTTGTCCCTACCCCTATTCCCCCCAAAATACCGCCTTCTTGATCGGGTCGGGTGCCGGGGATTGCGCCCCGGCACCCTCCCACACCACCGGACGTGCGGTTTTCCGCATCCGGCGGTTGAACGCAGCCTCGATTTCATGGCGAGACAAGGTCTGACGGCATCACAAACCCCCAGCGCCGC
>CAINDV010001082.1 GCA_903847485.1 uncultured Verrucomicrobiota bacterium | reverse complement strand
TTCGCGACGATGAAAACCGCCCTCCTCAAGACCACCGCCGCAGCCCATCACGAACACGCGCCGGCCCTCGCCTCGTTGCGCACTTGGAAGTTCCAACTATTCCCCAAAACACACGTAACAATCTAAACCGCGCGTAGTATAGTATTGCGAGTTGGTGGGCGCGATGTCGTAAGTAGGATAGCCTCCATTGATTGTGTTTGGAGTCATTGGGTTTGAACGCGATTCAGGAAAATGTTGCTCTGCGGCGGCCGAGGAGCAAGGCTCCGCCCAGCAAGCCTAGCACCGCCGCTGACGGCTCCGGCACCACGATGCCTTCCCGGAACCACAGGTCGCTGGCGCTTCCCGCCACTCCCTTGAAGAACGCCATCCCGCCCCTATAATCATATCCACCACGGTCGGCATTCCATTGGTCTCCCGATTGCACAACCGGCTGGAAGTAATAGATCACTTGTGGTGTCATCGTCACCGGCGTCGGAAACAAGAAATTGGTGACCCCCGCAAAGTTATCCGGCATGAACACCGCTGAACTGGCACCCATGACCGGCCCGGTTATTGATCCAGACCGCAAGTTGACATACATGGTAGCTCCCACGCCATTGTTGCGGACCAGATCATTCAGTTTGAGCCGGATGAACCCTACGGCCGCTAGAGTGGGCGTGAAGGACTGGCCAAAGGGTTGGTTATTTTGAATACTGTCGTCAACGATCCCTCCCCAGCGGGGATATTCGTTCGTGGAGGATTGCTGATCATAGACGAAGGTGCCTTGGCCCTGAGCCAAACGGGTTGTTATGAGCAGAACAAAGAGAGGAAATAGACTTCGGGTTCTCATTGGCTTACTGGGGTTGAGATTGGATGTCCATTGGGGCAAAGGTTACATGCTCCACATGGCCCAAGCCGTCGGCATGTTGGTAGCGAATACTCCGCACAATGAAATTCGCGCCACTCCAGTGGACGATGAAGAGTCTGGCTTTTCCATCCAGCTCGCCCCCTTGAGTGACGAGAAGGTCGCCACAATACTCGGTCAGCAATGTGCGCGAAAGTTTCATGAGGCTGCCGCGGTCGTCTCCGCTGCCGCCATAGTCCGGGTCGCAGAGATACAGGTCTTGACCGGCGGGGATCAAGTCAAAATCCTCCGGCGAAATGCCACCGGGAATTAGCTGCCGCGTGTCAATAGCGGTCGTATTGCCGTTCGTTTCAACCAGATACAACATCCTGTTCCATTTGTCCCCCGTCAGTATCTTGCCCGCCCACGGCCCCCATTTGTCCGGGTCATTGGGCAGGGTGATCACGTTTTCCAGGTGCTCGGCGGGAAGATTCGCGAGCAAGGTAGGCACCCCATTGGCATTGACCCGCCAGACGCCTTGAGGTCCGGCAGCAGCGAAGTTATTCCCGGTCACCGCGATCAAGTCATAGCCGAACACGCCCGTCTGGTCCACGTACAGCCCGCCGTTCACCCCCAGGTTCGTGCCCGGCGCGGTCTCGTTCGTCAAGACGCACCAGTTCTCCGTCCACTGCAGGCCATCGGCGGAGAGTTTGTCAATGATCGGCACAGTAGTATCGGTGGTTCGGTAATGCCAATCGCCCTTCCCGAAAAACAGCTCGCCCTTGGTAAACCCGCCCGCGTTGGTTTTGACCACCGCCACCGGCAGTTCCGCGGCGACGTTGGATACCACTCCCGACAGCGTCACAGTGACGTTGGTGCCGATCCATGCGAAGTTATCCGGCCAGCCATTGGTGTAGAAGTTGACGGAGGCAATGAGTTTGCTCCGCACGGGATCGTAATCCAGGCCAATGAGGCCAGGAATATTCGTTACCACCGTAAAGAGGTTGGTGGCCGGGTAGATGGTTAGCGTCGCCGATGGATAGTCGGTGTCCACCACATAGGTGTTGGTGGGAATCAGGGTCAGGGTCACGGTCGCGTCGAGGGTGGTGAAATTGGTGGTGGGGTCCACGACAATGTACGTCCAGTACCCATTGGTGAGCGTCGCCGACCCGGCCAGGGAGCCGTAATCCTCGCCCGGCACCGCAGTCCCGCTGACGGTGTAATAGACGGCGAGGTCGGCGTCGTTCTCATTGAGTATTGCGCCGTAGAAAGAGAAATGGCCCGGAACTACAGCCTGGGCGCTGTCCGGGCGGATAGCGTCATTTTCCCAACGCGCTGCGACTTTGACGTCTGCCTGTTGCGCGCGGAAGAACAGGGAGGGCCAGTCATTAGTCGGCACCGGCGTAAAGGCCAGGTCCGCGCCCAGAGTGCCGTTGGTTTCGATTGTTTGCTCCGGTTTCCACTGCGGGTCCATCAGGTTGGGTTTGCTGAGCAGCCCATAATAGTGGGTGGTGGTGGTGTCCACGCCATGCAGAACCAGGTTGGCGGCATTGTTGGTGAAACCGGCCAGTTCAAGCCACAGGCCGCTGCGGTCAGGCCCGTACGTGGCTGCGGGGGTGGCGTCCAACGCCCACCGGGATCCGGTGGCGGCCAGCCCCGGAGCCTGCTCCGCCGCGCTGAGCATCGCTTCCACGGCGGCCTGTTCCTGCAGCGCGAGGTAATCCACCGTGCGGTCGTCCACGAGGTAGCGGTTATCCCCCAGCCCATAAACTGGCAAGCCGGGATAGCGGTTAAACGGCAGGGGCGGCAGGTTATGCCGCTGGATCCGATAGAAGCTGGCCCGCTGTGGCACGGCTTCCGGCGGAATGAGCGGCAGGCCGGCCAGCGTGGTGGCGGACCAGGCTGACCCCGCCGACTGGAGGGCCGCTGGTGCCGGCAGGGACCGGCTGGCCGTAACGACGATACTTCCCGCCAACACCAGCCGTCCGACGGCGGTATAGATGACCTTCTTGTTTTTCATTCTTTATTGGTTTGTATCCAGCCGTTCCTACGATGTGTAGAAGCTCGCCGGACGCATGACTCTACTAGGCCAGCAGCTTCTCGCAAGGGAAATCGCTCAGTTTCTTGATTTTATTTTCAATTGGTTTGTATCCAGCCGTTCCCACGCCGTGCAGAAGCTCGCCGGACGCATGGCTTTACTAGGTCAGCAGCTTCTCGCAAGGGAAATCGTTCCAGCAATTCTCATGATGGCCCTGCCATACCCTGCGGGCGACGGACAAACGCGCGGCCACCGGCTGGTTGGAGGGCACGGAACCGCAGTGAAACCCGAGGCCCAACTCCGAAAGCGGCGCCGTGGTGGGTTGAACCGCGTCAACCGGTGGATTCAACTCACGCCCAAATCCTGGATGAAAGAGGCGTCCTCGCGATAGGTGCTGGCGCAATTGAGTTGCTGGATCACGATCTCGCGGATGCGGGCGGCGACCTGTTCGCGGGTCCAGCGGCCGGGGGCCGGGCCGGCCAGGTCGGTCTTATGGGCCATGATCCAGCAGGCCAAGTCACCCACCGTCGTGGCCGCCGGCGGAAACTCTGTGTACCAGCCGCCCACTACAAACTGGGCCAGGTAAACCGCTACCAGTGCCGCGATGGAGCCGGCGATGAACAGAGAACCTACCTTCACCGTGGGTGCCCAGTGCGAGAGAAGCAGCGCGAAGCCAAGCCCACCGGCGGTGCAGCCCGCCGTCTGTAGCCACACCAGGCACCGGGGCAGTACCAGAGCAGGAAGTGGGCGGGTTCCGAGGTCAGCAGTTAGTTGCTCCAACAGAGGCTGGCGGCCGCTTTTCTCGGGCACGAGGTCCGCCAGCCGGACCGCGGGGGCAATGTCCCGGCGTTTCAAGGGCAGTCGCCGCAGGAGAGCCGCACGCGACAGATTGAAGGCGCGCTGGGTGAGACAGCTCGACGCGTCCGCTCGCCCGACCTTGTTGAGCACGCACTCGATGAGATCCCCGGGGGTGAGGATCTTCTCCGCCAAAGCATCTTCGAGGGTGATGTCGAAGGCTTCCTCGACTTCCATCAGAATTTCTACCGCATCAAGGCCCATAGCGCATCTTTGCCACGCCCCTATTACTGCTGGCACCCTGGCATGTCAACCCCGGCGGACACCTTGGACGTCACCGATCGCTGGGGGGAGGCCCTTCTGAGGCGGTGCCCCAAGCCCGTCCGCAGAGACCATCCCAAGCGAGATAGAACAGGAAGAGTGAGTTGTACCGCAAATACCGCGCGCGCAGGCACCCCAGCTAGGACGCCAGAGGGAAGACCCAGGTTAGTCTCAACCGTTGCATCCAGGGCGGGGCGTCCGGCTTGGTGCCGGTATTGACTTCGAACGCAAACCCACCGTCAACACCACGCTCCGCCGCAATTGCGGTTTGTAGCGCCGGGCCCATGCCTGCTGCTTTGGGGTGCCGAATCCTACCCAGATGAAATCCGGCTCCGATCGCTTTTCATTCTTCCAGCGGGTAACGCCGCAGGCCGGTGATTTGAGTGAAGGCACGGCCGACGAACAGCGGGTTGTTGCGCAGGTAGCGCTTCCCCAAGCGCCTCGGCTCAGAACATAGGCGGTAGAACCATTCCAAACCGCTGCGTTGCATCCAGCGCGGTGCCTGCCTGACACGACCGGCATGAAAATCGAACGCCGCCCCCACACCTACCATCAGTGTCGTGTCCAGTCGCGACAGGTAAGCGGCCATGAACCGCTCCTGCTTGGGCGTGCTCAAGCCCACCCACAGCATGTCGGGCCTCGCCGCCGCGACCTGGGCGGTCAAGGCGCGCTCTTCCTCGGCGTTGAGCGGGCGGAAGGGCGGGTAGTAAGTGCCCACGATGTTTGCCCCAGGAAAACGCGCTTCCAGCCGTGCCTTAAGCTCCACCGCCACGCCCGGCGCGCCGCCGTAGAAGAAATGCCGGCAGCCGCTGGACTGGCTCCACTGAAACACTTTCAGCATCAAGTCCGGCCCGTAAACGCGGTCAATGCCGCGATAGCCCGTCAGCTTGCTCATCCAGACCATTGGCATCCCGTCGGGCGTGTTCAGAAAGGCGCCGTTGAGAATGTGGCGAAAAGCCGGATCCTCCTGCGCCTCGCTCACGCCATGCACGCCGGTCACACATATGTAACCCTGCCGCCGCTCGCGCACCGCCTCGGCGATGGCCGCTAGCGCGGTGTCGAGGTTGAGGATGCTGATACCCACCCCGAGGACGTTGGCGCGCTGAATCGGGCGGCGCATGGCTGCGGCTGGGGAGGCTGATGCTGGTGGCTGGTTCATACGAGACTGGGATGGTTTGCCGAGGTCATCCCTAGACGGGTTCCCGAGGTTTCATGCGCTAACGGGCCGCTGTCCGGCCCGACCGATGCGGGGCGGGGCAAGGAATCTTGGTTGGAGTTTTTTAAGGTCACGGTGGGGTGAAAATTAGGCCAGCCGTGTCGGAAAATCACGCCTTTTCCCATTTGCGTCCTGGGCGAGTGGGCGGCTGCGCTGGGTGCAATTGGCACCCCGCGGGCCAGGCGGGAAGCGTGAAACTGCCGCCGCGTTCGCGTGCCGCCGCTTGCGCCGGGCACCGCCGCTGCGTTAGCCTCCGGTCATGCAACTTTCCGCCAGAGCAGATTCCCGGCTGGCCGGTGTGGCGCGGGCTTCGGCTGCGCCGCATCCGCTCCGGGGCTTTCACCAAGCTTCGCTCGGCTGGTTCCGCCCGGCGGACGCCGACGGCGCGCACCGCACGTTGAGCTTCACACGGGTTGCGTGGCGGAAACCCAGTTGCCAAGGACGCCGCCCAATGAACCGGGTAGTAGGACAGGCATCTTGCCTGTCTCCCCAGACAGGCTGGAAGCCTGTCCCACTATGCCCAGCACCATCCGGTTCATGGCCAGTGAGCAGGTGCACAATTTACCTTCGCCTTTCTGCAACCAACCCCAATCGCCCCCCAGCCCTCGCCAACGCATGAACCTCCCCCACTTCTCCAAGCCGGCCCACTTCCCGCCGGCACCGTCCCGCCTCAGCGTCCGCGCCGCCCTGGTTCTGTTGACGCTCGCCGCCGTGGCCGTGGCTGGTCTGATTTACCAACGTACCCGGGTGCTGGCCGCAAGCTCCCGCGCCCGCGCCCAAGCCGAGGCCCGGGCCGCAGCGACCGCGCTGGAACTGCGGGTGGCTTCGCCGCTCGGCGCCGCCGAAACATTGGCCGCGCTCGTCCGCCAGGGCGGCGGGCGGTTGGCGGATTTTCAGTCAATCGCAGCCGGGCTGCAGACGGCCCAGGCCGCGTTCGCGGCGCTCGAAATCCTGCCCGCGGGAGTGGTCGCCGATGTCGCGCCACGGGCAGGTCGCGAGCACCTCATCGGCCTCAACGTGTTCAACGAACCGGCCCGGCGGGCGGGCGCGCTGGTGGCGTATCAAACCCGGAGACCCACCGTGGCGGGGCCGTTGCGGCTCGCAGGCGGCGAACCGGGCGTCGTGATCCAGGTGCCGGTGTTCGTGCCGGGCCGTGACGGGCGCGATGCCTTCTGGGGATTGGTCGCGGCGGAAGCGCGGCTCGGCAACCTTCTCTCGCTCGCTCGCTTGGGCGAGCTGGCCGGCCAGGGCTACGACTACGCGCTCTTTGCCCCGGCCCAAGCAGGCCAACCCGCTGCGACGCTCGCCGCAGCGGGCCAGCCGCTCCGGGGCGACTACGTGCAGCAGGCCGTCCACCTGCCGAATCTTGAACTGCGCCTGGCGCTCCGGCCACGGGCGGGTTGGCATCCTGCGAGCGGTCTCTGGCTTCCCGTGCTGGCCGGTTTGATCGGGCTGGGCTTGCTAGGCATGGCGCTGTGGTCGTGGTCGCAACGGCAGGAGGCCGTGGCCGGCGCCACCCGCGCAGAGGAGCAACTGGGCCGCAGCCGCGAGCGTTTCCGCGCCTTACTCGAAGCCGCGCCCGAAGCGATGCTCATCACGGATCGCGCGGGGCGTATTCAATCTCTCAACGCCGCGGCGGAGCGCTTGTTTGGCTACCGGCGCGAGGAATTGCTGGCGCAACCGGTGGAGCTGGTGGTGCCTTCGCGAGCACGGCCCGCCCATTTGGTGCAACGCGAACGCTACCAACGGACGCCGGAGGCTCGCGTTATGGGCCTCGGCCTGGAGCTGGCGGCCATGCGGAAGGGCGGCGCGGAATTTCCGGTGGAAGTCAGCTTGTGCCCCTTGCCAGACGTGTCTGCGCCGGAATCGCTCGTGTGTAGTGTCATCTGCGATCTTACGGAACAACAGCGCGCCCAAGCCGGCCAGCGGCACGCTCAAGAGGCGCACCACCGGCAGCAGGCGGAATGGGACCAATACCGGGCCGCAGCGCAGCTTGAGCACGAGGAACTGGAGGAGCTGCGGACGCAGGTTGAGGCGCTGGAAGAAAACCTGGCGGCTGTCATTCGTTTGCCGGTGACGGAGAGAAGCGGCGAGGCAAAAGCGGAAAGCGGAAAGCGGAAAGCGGAAAGCAGCGCAGGCCCGGTGCCGGAAGCGGAGACTAGTGAAGCCGTCGCGATGCCCGCGATGGTCCTACCCGAAATCAACGCGGTGGAACCTATGGCCGGGCGGGGCACTCTTCCGTTGCCGGGTGAGGGAGAAGTTTTATCACCAGAATCGGCCCCGGCCCCAGAGCCGGAAGCTCCAGTCGCGCCTGAGTTGCCCGCGCCGAGAGACCCGCAGCCAGAGCCAATTCCGGCCGAACCCGCCGTCGCAGCCGAACACACGCCACCCGAACCCGTGCCAATGCTTGCTCCGGTCGCCGAAACTGTGCCCGCGTCGGCGGCGGAACCAGCGCTGGAAACCAAGCCCGCACGACGCAGAAGAGTGCGGCGAGATGACGCCGCAGTTCCACCCGGCACAGCCTCGGCGACACCCGAAGCCAGCCGTGCTGCGCAAGACTTCCCGGCGCAAACCACATTGCCCACAACCGTCCAGCCGGAGGTCAGATTCGCGGTGGCCGCCGCTGTGACCGTTGACAGTGCGCCGTGCAGCGGCGAAATGGTTTTGGCACCCGTGCCGGAGCCGGATGCGGAGCCGCCTGCTTCCATCATGTTGGATTCGTACGCGCCGCCGACTACGGCTTCACCGGAGATGGTCGTTGTTGAACCGCCGACACCAGCCAACGCTGCGTCCAAACCCACCCGGCTGGCGAAGCGCAAGAAGGCGCTTCAGGATGACCAGATGAGCTTGTTCGTTCCTCCGCCCGAGGCACCTCCAGCCAGCGTCGCGGAACCCGCTCCTGCTGTGGAAATCGCGCCAGCCGCGCCCATCCCCGCCCCGTCGGTGGAAGCGGACGTTCTCGCACCACCGCCCGCCGCCCGGTCCCGCGCCGACGAAGACCGTCCGCCGTGGGAAGAACCGGAACCGGCCACGCCCGCCACCACGGCGCCTCCGCGCGCCACGGAGCCGGACCTGCCCGCCATTGATGGCCTCGACACGGCGGAGGGTTTGCGACAGGCGGACGGTCATCGGGAGCATTACCGCAAGCTCCTGCGCCAGTTTATGGCCGAGTACGCCGGCACGGCGGAGGAGTTGCGCGACCAGTTGGTGCAAGGTCAGTCCGCCGCCGCCGGACACTTGGCGGGTGTGTTGAAGAACGCGGCGGGCCGCCTCGGCGCGGGCACGGTGGCCGCCGCCGCCGCCGCCGTCGAACACGCCATCGCCCAGCCGGCGGACCCGACGGAAATCGAGTGGTTGTGGGCGGACCTGGAGCAGGCGCTCACTCCGCTGCTGCGCGAGTTGAAGCGCGCTTTG
>CAINDV010001081.1 GCA_903847485.1 uncultured Verrucomicrobiota bacterium | reverse complement strand
GATGAGCGGGTTCCGTGTGCCGCCGTAGTGGGAGGCGACTTGTTTGGTCCACTGGAAAGGCGAGCACATGGCCCAGCACCATCCGATTGGGTAGTGGTTGTAGGCACGCGCCGTGCCGAGGTCTGTGCGGTGCTCCTGCTGAATCTGCATCATGTTTGGGGGGATGACGTAGTTCAGGGAGATCATTTCATTGAAGATACCGTATTGGGTGCCTTCGGCGCTGGCGCCGTTGTCGCCGATGATGGCGATAATGAGGGTGTTGTCGGCTTGTTCCTTGCCGAGGGCGTTCACGGTGTCCAGCACGCGGCCAATCTCGTTGTCAGTGTGGGCCATGTAGCCGGCATAGACCTGCATCATGTAACTCATCAGGTCGCGGTCGCTGTCGGAGTATTTGGCGGAGTTCCACGCCGGAATTGACGACGGACGCGGCGTGAGAATGGTATTCGTCGGCGCGAGGCCTTTGGCGATCTGGTTGGAGAGAGTCCATGCGCGCTGAACATCCCAGCCATACGTGAACTGGTTGGTGAACATGTTGATCCAGTTCGGCGGGGCGTGGTGTGGCGCGTGGGTGGCGCCGGGAGCGTAATAGACGAAGAAGGGCTTGCTCGGCGCGAGTGCCTTCTGCTGCTTGATCCAGGCGATGGCTTTGTCGGCAAGGTCGGTGTTGAAGATGTAATTTGTGTTGCCAACGTAAGGCTCGATTGGGTTGGTTCCCTCGTAAACCGCCGGAGTCCACTGGCTAGTATCGCCGCCGATGAAGCCGTAGAAATACTCGAAGCCCAGCGCCGTCGGCCAGAGGTCGAAGGGGCCGGCCTGGCTGGTCTGCCAGTCGGGTACGTTATGGTTCTTGCCGAACCAGCCGGTGTTGAAGCCGTTGAGCCGGAGCATCTCGCCGATGGTGGCGGTGTCCTTGCCCATGAGCGTGTCGTAACCGGGGTAGCCGGTGGCCTGCTCGGTGATGACGCCGGTGTGGACGGAATGGTGGTTGCGCCCAGTGATGAGCGCGGCGCGGGTCGGCGAGCACAACGCAGTGGTGTGGAAGTGGGTGTAGCGCAGGCCGCGGCTGGCGAGACGGTCGAATGTCGGCGTCGGTATCGGCCCGCCAAATGTGCTGGTGGCGCCAAAGCCGATGTCGTCAATGAGCACCAGCAGCACGTTGGGGGCGTTCGATGGCGCGGCAGCCTGCGGCGGCCACCACGGGGTGGAATCCGTGGCGCGCATTTCGATTTTCCCCTGGTACGCTGGTGTTGGCGGGGGAATGACCACTTGAGCGGAAACTTGCGTTAAACCAGCGAGGCTGAATGCCAGCCCGAGTGAGGCGAGGAGTTGGATGCTTGCATAGGCGGAAGGAATCGTTGGTGAGAAGTTACTTGGCGAGGATGGCGCGGAAGCCGACGCCGCTGCTGCGGCCATCAGGGAAAGCGGCGCTGCGGTTGGCGGACCTGCACGAGCCGGCCCCGCCGTTCCAACTGCCGCCACGGATGACGCGGGAAGTGCCGGTGGCCGCGCCCGTGTAGTTCGTCACCGTGCCGCCGGGGTAAGTGCCATACCAATCGAGGCACCATTCCCAAACGCTGCCGTGCATGTCGCTGAGACCCCAGCGGTTCATCTGGCGGGTGCCGACAGGCTGGGTCGCGTAGTATTTGCCGCCCATGTAGTAGGAGTAGCCGGGAGGCATGTTCGTGGAGCCGCTGTTATCCCAGAACCAGGCGTAGTAGCCCAGTTCCGCGCCGGACGGATCGTCGCCATAGCAAAACTCCGTCGTGCTGCCGGCACGGCAGGCGTATTCCCATTCGGCCTCGGTTGGCAGCCGGTAAACGTAGCCAGCCGGCAACCGCCCGGCGGCCTGCTCCTGGGCGGTGAGCATCGCGCAGTAATTCGTCGCTTCGCTGTAACTGACGTATTCCACGGGACGGTTGGTGTTGCCGACGAACCACGCCGGGTTGACGCCGATCAAGTTCAGATACTCCTGCTGCGAAACCTCGAACCGGCTCGACCAAAAGCCATTGGTGAGCACGACTGCCGTCGGCGGAGTCTCGTCCGACTCTTGCCCTATCGAGCCAGTCCCGCCACCGAGCGTGAAAGTGCCCGGCGCAACCCACGCCCATGCGGCGGGATTTGGATTGCCGGGCGGTTCCCCCGGAACGGGGCCGAAGTACTGGAGCGTGCGATAGAATCGCCTCGCCTGACCGGCGACCGGGACGGGGTCCATGACG
>CAINDV010001080.1 GCA_903847485.1 uncultured Verrucomicrobiota bacterium | reverse complement strand
CGCGCGAGATGTGGCGGTTGATCGTGTCCCGCGCCCGCGACTCCAGCACCTCCAGTTCGCGCGGCAGCGTTACCGCGACCTCACCCTGTTTGCGGTTCACGGAACTGAGTTCGACGGCGATCTTGAAACCGTCCTGCGCACATTCCCCGCGCCCATAGCCAGTCATGCTTTTCATGCGGGGCGAAGCATGGGGAAAACCGCCGGGGCAGGCGAACCTTTTCTGGCTCCGGGGAAGCGACAGCGCCGGCTAGGCCGATGACAGAAAAGTTGGAGACGGAAAAATGGGGGAAACCTTGGCCGCCCAAAGTTCTGAAATGGCTCGGCCGAGAAATCCTTCTGTCTCTCATTTGAGGCTCTTTAAGCAAGCTGAAGGAGCCTCAGAAGATTGCCGTGCTTAAGAAGCAACTGGCTGCGCTTCAGGTTCGCAAGGCTGAGATTGAGAAAGCCACTGGAAGGCAGCGGACCAAACCAGACGCTCGACCGCATGGCGGGGAGCGCGATTGGGCCGTCGTTCCAATGCGGAAGCCCTGGGCGTGCTTCGCGTTAGCCTTCCAGGCAAGATTGGAGCGCCGGTTGGCAACCGGCGCTCCGGTTTGGTTGCGGCCGCGCCACTTTTGCCGGCTGGCTTGTCGCTGCCGCCCGAAAAAACAGGTTGGCGGGACTGGCGGACGACGCTTAACTTGCCGCTGTGAATCAGCCACCGCGTATCCACGAAGTGCCCGCCAAGTTGGTGGAGGTTGAAGTCCTTCCGCCCGAGGCCCGCCCGTCCGCCCCGCCCACAGCGGCCGCCGAAGGCCCGTCCATTCACCTGTTGTCCGCCGTCGCGTTGCTGGGCGTGGACAACCTCTGGAACTTGACCGAGTTCGTGGTGATTGACTGGATCATCACCATTCCGCTGAGCTTCCTAACCGTCTTCGTGCCGGTGTTTTTGATCCAGAAGCGGCTGAAGCGAGATTCGACCAGCAAGGCGTTGGGCTGGGCCGTGCTGCTGGGGGCACTGGCGGCGGTGCCGTTTTCCGTCACTGGCACCGTCGCCGGTTCGATGCTGCTGGCGTGGTTGGGGATCAACCAACTCCTCGGCCGGCCGCGGGCCGGTTAGCCCGCCCGCGCCGGGGTTTCGGCTCAGGCCTGGCCGCCGAAGCTCACGTAGTCGTCCACATCCAGCAGGTCGAACCACGTCACGATGTCCGTGCGCAGGGGGGCGACCTTTTGGTGGCAGGCGTTGAAGAAACCGCGCCCCTCCGGGTTGTCCGGCGCGCGTTGCTCCTGCCAGAGCGACCACGCGGCGATCTCCGGCGCGGTACGGGTGTGTTTGGCGTGGGCGCTGACCCAGGCGAGCATTTCCCCGTCCGTCTTGCCCTTGGCGAGTTCCTTTTTCAGAGCCTTCGCGTTCACGCCGACGAAGTCCAGGAACTGCATGTCCAACGGGCAGGCGAACTTGTATTCGCCCGGTTTGTCGGCGAGCACGGCGCGGCCTTTGTCGAGCATCCGCGGGAGGATGGCGTAGCCGCCGAGGCGCACCCGCGGACTGCGGGGCGGTTGTAGGGTCAGGTCAGGAGTCAGGATTGCCATAGTATTTGGATTCAAGTTGTGATCTGGCCGGCCGCGCAACGGCGCGGTCGGCGCGGGCAGAAGGTTGTGCAAAGCCGGTCCGAAAGCAAACCCTGCGCGGCGGCGCTGGCCCGGTGCAGGTTGGGAAACTACTTTCCCGCGAGTCCCTGGAGGTAGGCGAAGACCAGCTCCGGCAAATCTTTGCTGTAACCGCCTTCAAGGGTGCTGAAGAGCGGCACCTCGAGCCGCCGGAGCCGTTCGCCCAGCCAATGAAAGTCTTCCACTTCGAGCGTCTCGGCCGAGAGCGGGTCGCGCTTGTAAGCGTCGAAGCCCGCCGACACGGCGACGAGGGAGGGCTGGAACTCCTGCAACCGAGCGAGCGCGGCTTCGAGCACGCCGCGGTAATCCTCGCGCGGGGTTTCCGGTGCGACAGGGAAATTGAAGCAGTTTTCACCCACATCCTCCCGGCCAGTGCCCGGATAGCACGGGCTTTGGTGGACAGAGAAAAAGGCCACCCCCTCCTGGTCCAGAAGGATGGCCTCGCTGCCGTTGCCGTGGTGGACATCGAAGTCGAAGACGGCCACGCGCGGGACGCCGCGCTGCCGCGCCGCCAGCGTGGCGATGGCAATGGAGTTGAGGTAGCAAAAGCCCATCGCGCGATTCGGCAAGGCGTGGTGTCCCGGCGGGCGCATCAGGCTGAAGGCGGGTTCGCCCCGACGGGCCGCCTGCATCGCATCGAGCGCGCCGCCAGCCGAGCGCCGGGCGTAGTCGAGGATGCCTGGATGGTAAGGCGTGTCGCCGTCGAAATCTTGCGGGATGGCGAGCCGGCGGAGGTGCGCCGGCGTGTGGGCCAGCAGCAGCACGTCGTCGTCGGCAGTGCTCGGCGCGGCCCAGGTGAGCGGCAGGGCGGATTGGGTGCGGAGCCGCTCCTGGGTGCGCGTCACGCGATCCGGTCGCTCTGGAGCGCCGTCGCGATGGTAGCCAGTGCATTGGTCGTCCGTGATGATTGTCATGCAAAGTTTGCTCCAGAAAAAACCAGGCGGGAGTCGGAGTCGGGTGCCGACCGATTTCTGAAGCTCGACTGGCGAAGGACGAGAGAATGGCGGGAGAATGACGAATGACGAATGACGAAGCCTGAAACCCAAAACTGGCCCTGCCGGAACCGAATCGCTGCTCCGGTAGGGCGACGCTCCTGCGGAGCCGCAACCAAACCGGAGCGCCGACATTCTTGTCGGCCAGTCCGTGCAGTCCAAGATCTCGCT
>CAINDV010001079.1 GCA_903847485.1 uncultured Verrucomicrobiota bacterium | reverse complement strand
AGGGTAAAAGAAGTGCAGAGGTTTGTTCCGCACTTTCTTCATTCCCCTTACTCCACAGGCGATTTCGACATTCGTAAATCCGCCATAGCAAATGGACGACCTTACGCCCATCGAGCGCGACAACATCATTTGCCTGGTGGATGAATGCCACCGCACCCAGAAAGGAACCTGAGACCATGCCCGGCAAAAAGAAAGCCCGCGGCGCCAGTTTCGCCATCACCATGCGGGCCAAGCTCCCCAAAGCGTTCCGCTTTGGCTTCACCGGCACGCCCATTGACCGCACGATGCACAACACGCATCGCGACTTCGGCCCGCTGAAGGATGGCGTGCAGGAACGCTACCTCAGCTACTACGGCATCCGGCGCAGCATCAAGGACGGGGCCACCCTGGAAGTCCATTATCTGCGCGCCCGTGTGCCGTTCAGGGTGGACGAGAAGGCCCTGAACGAAGGTTACGAGCAGATGTGCCGGGAAATGGAGATTGAGGATGAAGAGGTCAAGGATCGCGTCCAGCGGCAGAAATCCCGCTGGAAGGAACTGGCCCGCGACCCGGAGCGCGTCGAAATCGTCCTCGACAAGATGCTGACGCATTTTCTGGACTACCCGGACCCCAACGGTTTCAAGGCTCAACTCGTGGCGGTGGACCGCAAAGCTTGCGCCACCTTCAAGGAGCGGCTCGATGCCAAGATCAAGGAGTGGGCCACGCGGCCGGAGTTCAAGGATCGCGGACTGCACCCGGATTGGTCCGAGGTCATCATTTCGAGCGCGCAGAACAGCGAGCCGGAGGTCGCCAAATACGAGTACGAGAAGGCCAAACAAGAGGAACTCATCTCCTACTTCAAGCTCACGCCGCACGAGTGGGAGAAATGGAATTCAGACCGGCACGGCCTCGACCGTGCCAAATGGCGGCCACCGCTGAAGATTCTCATCGTCTGCGACCGCCTGCTCACCGGCTTTGACGCCCCTATCGAGCAGGTGATGTATTTGGACAAGCCGCTGCGCGATCACAACCTCCTGCAGGCCATCGCGCGCACCAATCGGCCGCTGCCATCCATGAAGAAGCGCACCGGCGTGGTCGTGGACTTCTTCGGCGGCTTCGACAAGCTCGAGAAGGCGCTCAATTTCGACGAAAGCGACCGCGAGGAGTCGCTCATTGATTGGGCTGTGCTGAAGCGGTCCGTTCCTGGCGAAGTCGCCCGCTGCCTGGAGTCCTTCAAAGGCATCACCATTACCGCCACTCGTGAGTGCTTGCTTGCTGCGCTCCGTTGCCTTCGAGACGCGGACGCCGCGAAAATCTTCGAGCACAATTTCAAGAGCTTGGAGCGGCTCTGGGAAGCCGTCTCCCCCGATGCCTGCCTTTATCCTCACACCACGGAATACAACTGGCTTTGCAGCATCTATGTGGCCTGGCGTCGCCGGCAGCGCGGCAGCCGCGACACCGCCGGCGAGCTTGCCGCCAAAACACGCGAGCTGATTCAGCAGAATACCAAGTTTCTCCAAATCGCCGATGACTTGCCTGTCTTCAAGATCGGGGCCGACTACGTGGCCAAACGCGGCGATTTGCCCACGCCATCCGACAAGGCGGCAGCCTTGGAAGCGGCGCTCACGGCGGAGTTGAGCGAAGATGGCCCAGGCTTCATCTATCGCCTGCTGGGCGAGCGCCTTCAGCGCATCAAGGAGCAGAAGGATGCCAGCGACGAGGCCACCGCCAAGCGCTTGCGTGAACTGGAGGAACTTCAAGACGAAACCGCCAGGGCCAAGGCGGAGCCGGAGCGGCTCAAATTGACCGGTCCCGGCGAATACGGCATCTTCACCGTCCTTCGGGCCACCGCCAAGTCCAAAGACGAATCCTTGCTGGCCGACTGCGCTCGACGCATGGTGGCCCACCTCCGTGCCCATCAGTTGCTCGCCCCCGGCTGGAGCGCCTCCAAGGGCGGGCGCCAGCACGTCGAGGATTCCCTGCTAACCGAGTCGTGGAATCCGCCTTACGCCGAGCTCGGCTTTGACGCCAGCGATGAGCATCCAGCTTTTCTCGCCCCTTCCATTGAGGAACTCGCACAGGCTGACGAGGCGGGCTAATGCCATGCGCCCGGGGACACAACACCACATCTCGCTTGCCGGTCGGCGTGTTGCCTATCGCTTGGTGCGGTCGCGCGCCGCCCGCAAGCTCCGTGTACGCGTCGGCCCTGCCGGCGTCGAGGTCGTCCAACCCAAAGCCCGGCCCGACGAGGACGTTCCCCGCTTCCTCCACACGAACGAAGACTGGATTCTTGGCCAGATGGACCGCGCCGCACAGCTTCGCCTCATCCGCCGTCCGGCACCCGGAGCACCCGCTACCATTCTCTTCCGCGGCACCGTCGCTCCCGTCTCTTTTCTGCCGGACCAAGGTCGCAGCGGTCCCAATCAAGTCACCTTTCAGGATGGTTCGATCGTCATCCGGCGGGGTGCATCCTCGCACACTCCCCCCCAGCAATCGCTGGAGAACTGGCTCCGCAAGCAAGCCCGACAGGCCATTCGCAGCCACCTGGCGAAGGTTCTGCCACGGGTGCGCCGCACTCCTGGCAAGCTCTACGTAATGGCCCAGCGGACCAAGTGGGGCAATTGCTCCCGGCTCGGTAACCTCAGCTTCAATTGGCGCCTCATCATGGCCCCCGACTTCGTCCTCCGCTACATCGTCGCCCACGAAGCCGTCCACCTCGCCATCCCCGACCATTCGTCTCGGTTCTGGCTTACCCTCCAAAGCCTGTGCCCCGAAACCGACCGCGCCCGGCAGTGGCTCGCCGCTAACGCCCGACAACTCTACCGCCCCATCTCAGCCCCCCCCCCAGCCAGCTAGAAGACAACCTTCGCTGGATGCCTCTGCTGCCAAACCGTGGAGGCGCAGCTTTCGCCACGCCGTCACACCGCATCGATCTGGTCCCACAGCGGCCTCAGATCCTCATCGTCCAGAGCCATCAACTTTGTCCGCTTGGGGTCGCCCAGCTCAAAAGCCGCCGCCAGCCAACGCTTCGCCTCCGGCAGCCGGCCAAGCTGGCACTCGTAACACGCCAGGTTGTAGTGCATTGTGGGGTCCTTGGGGAATCGCGCCACCACCGACAGCAAGTTGTCCAAGGCTTCCTGGGTGCGCTTGATTTCGTGGAGCGCAAACGAACGGTGAATCCAGCCGGACGGACGGTCCGGTGCCAGCTCCGTGAGGGTTGTGGCGATTTGCACACATGCTTCCCATCGCTTGGCCACCGCATGCACCTGCCAGCGCACTTCCAGCACATCTTGGTTCGCGCGCATTTCCGGCGTTATCTCTTCCAGCTCGCCGTCGGCGCTCTGCCAGTCACCAAGCCCCAGCCATCCTTCGGCGGCGTTTAGGCGATGCAAGTCTGCCATCGGCAGTGTTGGTGTCTTCTTCTTCACGGGAGCCTGAGCTTACAGAAACGGGTCACGTCTGCCAACGAGCGCAGCAAGGTCGCAATGCACAAGATCGGCATGTCCCGCCAGCAGGCAAAGGGTGAGGATTGTTTGTGCGCGGCACAATCCACAAAGCCGGGCAACCTTCGCAATAACCTGCCTGTTGATGGACCGGAGGCGCGTTCCTGGTGGAAAACGCCTCCAGTCGGGTCTGCACCGCCGACAATCGTCACACCGAGAGCGTGACGGTGGGCGCGGTGTCGAGCGGCTCGCCGTTGGCCAGTCGCTCGGCCAGACCCCAAAGTCCCTTGTTCAGGCTGACTTTGGAATCAATGCCGCGCAGTGGTCGTACCGAACGCAGCTTGCCACGCCGGTCTTTATGCCAGTCCGACACGCCGCCGCGTTCGAGGGTCTCTTGGACGCAATTGGTGACCCTCCACAAATCGCGGCCTTCGTCCTCCGGGCGGCGGGCCTTGAGCAGCGT
>CAINDV010001078.1 GCA_903847485.1 uncultured Verrucomicrobiota bacterium | reverse complement strand
GGCCAAGCGCAAGGAGTTAGTGGCGCAAGAAGCCATCGCCAATGCCCAAGCGGTGACGGCGCGCAACCAGCAGGACCAACTGCTCACCGAGGTGCGCGCGGTCACGAATGCCCTGACGCAACTCCTGGCCGCCTGCGACGCGGTGCGCGCCGAGTCCGCCGCGCTCCGCACGAACGAGGCGGGCCGCCGGGCGGCGTTGCATCCCGAGCTCGTGATGGTGGCTCGGCGTTTCTACGAAGCCAGCCTGTCCCAGGTGCCGCCCGAGCCGGAACTGACCACGCGACTAGAAGCGGTGCGCCGCATTGAACAGCAACTGCTGGCCAATTATGGCCAAGCCTACGAGTTGCCCGCCGGACTAGTCGACAATGTGCAGAGCGCCGACGCCTGGGTGCGGCAGGCCCAAATCAAGGTCGAGCCGGCCCGGCAGACCTTGGCGGCATTGGTGGCGGATTCCCAAGTCAAATTCACGCGGGCCACCGAGATGGAAAACGGAAGCCGTAGCCTTGGTCCGCGAAAACCAATACTTGCCGCGCAGACCCCATGCTTCATACTTGATACGCAAATGCGCGAAATGCAAAGCCAATTCGCCCCGAACTGCGGAACGTCAAGATGCAATTGCTGACTGGTCGCATGACGAAAGATGCCGCCTTGGAACTGCTCCGGCAGATGCTCGGTCCGTCGGCGGAGTTCCGTGATGGCCAGTGGGAAGCCGTGGAGCGTGTGGCCACTCAAGGCCAGCGACTGCTCGTTGTGCAGCGCACGGGCTGGGGTAAGAGTGTGGTCTATTTCCTCGCGACCAAAATCCTGCGCGACAAAGGGGCCGGGCCGACACTCCTCATCAGCCCGTTGCTCTCGCTTATGCGCAACCAGATCCTCGCGGCGGAGCGGCTGGGCATCCACGCCACGACGATTCACAGCGGCAACCTCCAGGAGTGGCCCGCAGTCGAGGCGGCGTTGCGCGAGAACCGTTGCGACGTGCTGCTCGTCTCGCCAGAACGCCTCGGCAATGCGGAGTTTATGCAGCGACTCTTGCCCCTCATCCAAGGCAGCATCGGTTTGTTCGTCGTGGATGAGGCCCACTGCATCTCGGATTGGGGACACGACTTCCGGCCTGACTACCGCCGCATTGTCCGCGTCCTGCGCTACCTGCCGCCGCAGGTGCCGGTGCTTTGCACCACTGCCACCGCCAATGACCGCGTCGTGCGCGACGTGGAGGCACAGATCGCCAATCTCCACACGCTGCGCGGCCCGCTGGTGCGCACTTCCCTGCGGCTCTTCAACCTCCAACTCGACGACCAAGCCGAGCGGCTCGCGTGGTTGGCGCATTTCGTTCCGCAATTGCCAGGCAGCGGCATCATCTACTGCCTCACCATCCAGGATACGCGCCGCGTGGCGGACTGGCTTCAGCGCCGGGGTCTCGAGGTCCGCGCCTACCACGCCGACCTGGACGGCGAATTGCGAGTGGAAACTGAGCAACGGCTGCTCGACAACCAAGTGAAGGCGCTCGTCGCCACCGTCGCGCTCGGTATGGGCTTCGACAAACCGGACTTGGGTTTCGTGATTCACTTCCAGCGCCCCGGCTCGGTCGTAGCCTATTATCAGCAAGTCGGCCGGGCGGGACGCGCAGTGGACAAAGCTTTCGGCATCCTGCTCAGCGGGCGTGAAGACGACGAAATCTCGGACTACTTCATCCGCACGGCGTTCCCGCCGCTTGAGGTGATGCAGGGAGCGCTATCGGTGCTGGAGAAGGGCGGTCTTCTGACCATTGACGACCTCGGCGCGGAGTTGAATCACGGACGCGGAGCCATTGAAAAGGCGCTCAAACTCCTGGAAGTGGACGGCGCGGTACAGCACGAGAAGCGCGGTTGGAGCCGGACGCCGAATCGGTGGACGCCCGAAGTCGAGCGCTGGCAGCGAGTCACGCAACATCGTCGCGACGAACTTGTCCAGATGCAGCGCTACGTCGCGCATCAGGGCTGTTTGATGGAATTCCTTTCCCGCGCGCTGGACGACCCGGCGGCGGCCCCATGCGGCAAGTGCATGAATTGCTCCCCCCACTCCCCGCGCCGGCTGCCGCCGCGCGAACTGGTTCTGGAGGCCGGGGATTTCCTCCGCGGCGATGCCTTGGTGCTGGAACCCCGCGAACGCTGGCCAAAGCCCGCGCTGGCGCAGATCCAACAACTTTGGCCGTCAGCCGTAGAAGCGAGCCAGAGCGGCGAACCCAAGACCACCATCCCCGCCGACCTACGCCCAAAGGTGGGCCGCGTCCTTTGCATCTACGGCGATGCCGGCTGGGGACCGGCCATCGCACGCGGCAAGTACGAAACCGGCCGCTTCACCGATGAGTTGGTGGCGGCGGCGGCGCGACTCATCCGCGAGCAATGGCAGCCCATCCCGGCACCCGCGTGGGTCTGTGGCGTGCCCTCGCTGAACCGCCCGGAATTGATGCACGATTTCGCCCACCGTCTGGCAACGCGGCTCGGTTTGCCATGCGCGCCCGTGTTGCGCAAGGCGTGCCCCACGCCGCCGCAGAAGGAAATGCAGAACAG
>CAINDV010001077.1 GCA_903847485.1 uncultured Verrucomicrobiota bacterium | reverse complement strand
TTCATAGGACCCGCGGGAACGTCGGGCGCCGGCAGGGAGATAAAATCCCCCGGCACGCCGGTTCGCAGCGCCGGGTAAAGCGCTCAGCCGCCGCCACCGGCTGCGTAACCCCATCCCCAAATAGTGGCGAATCCGCCGCGCGCGCCGGCGCCTCATGCGCCATCGCGGCATTGAAAAGCGGCCCGCCCGCCTCCACATTGGCCGGGATGGCTGACGATGGTTCCAGTCCGTTTCGATGGTGGACCGCCGGCGACGAGGCGTTTGCCGCGGCGGGGCGGGCGATCTTGGCCGCCACCCAGAGCGTCCGGCTGGAGATTTACATCTTCGCCGACTCGCCGCTGGGCCGGCGGGTGCGGGAGGAACTGACCGCCGCCGCCCGCCGGGGCGTCGCGGTGCGCGTCATGGTGGATGCGGTGGGATCGTTCGAACTGGCCGACAGCTTCTGGCGGTCGTTGCGAGAGGCCGGGGCTGAGGTGCGCTGGTTCAACCCGCTCAGCCTGCGCGGGTTTGCTATCCGCAACCATCGCAAACTCCTGATCTGCGACGGGCAATCCGCTTTCATCGGCGGCTTCAACATCGGCGAACAGTGGATGGGCGATGGCGTGCATTCCGGTTGGCGCGACTTGGCGCTCTGCGTTGAAGGTCCGCTGGTGGGCGAGCTAGCGGCGTCCTTTGACGACCTGTTCCAACGCGCCGATCTGCCGCACGAACTGTTTTGCCGCCTGCGCCGCTCCCGGGCCAAGAAGTCCGTGGCGGACCATGACTGGCAGTTGCTGCTCAGCGGTCCGGGGCGGGGGCGAAACCCCTTTCTCACGGCGCTGAATCGCGGACTTAATGACGCTCGCCGGGTGCAGTTCATCACGCCTTATTTTTTGCCACCGCTGCGGTTGCGCCGGCGGCTGATGCGTGTCGCCCGGCGCGGCGGCCAGGTGCAGATCATCCTCCCGGCCCAGTCGGACATCAGGCTTTCGCGCTTGGCGGGCCAGAGCCTCTATCGCCGGCTGCTCAAGGCAGGCGTCGAGATTTACGAGTACCAGCCGCAAATCCTGCACACCAAGCTTTACCTGGTGGATGACACCGCCTACGTTGGCTCGGCGAACCTGGATCCGCGCAGCCTGCGGATCAATTACGAGCTGGTGGTGCGCTTCACTCGGCCGGCGCTGGTGAACCGGGCGCGGGAGAGCTTTGCGGAAACGCTGGCGTACTGCCGGCGCGTGGAACTGACGCCGTGGTGTGCCGCACGCACTGGCTGGCAGCGGCTCCAGCAGCACTGGGCGCATTTCATCCTGGCGCGGCTGGATCCCTGGGTGGCCGGCTGGCAATACCGCAAACTGCGGCCAGCTAGGTGAGCTGGCCGGCGGGGAGAAGAAAGGAAGTTGTTGCCTGTCGCGTCCTTCACCAGTTGAATGGCCGGGACATGATCGCCAAACGCGTCATTCCGTGCCTCGATGTTCACGCGGGGCAAGTCACTCGCGGCGTGCAGTTCGGCAAGGCGGAAGCCGGCGAACTACGCAACGTGGGGGATCCCGTCGCGCTCGCGCTCCGCTACAACGAGCAGGGTGCCGACGAGATGGTCTTCTTCGACATCACCGCTACCGCCCACGCCCGCCAGACGATGGTAGAGGTGATCGAGCGCGCGGCGGACCAGTGTTTCATGCCGCTGACAGTGGGCGGCGGCATCCGCACGGTGACGGACATGTTCACCATGCTGCGCGCCGGCGCGGACAAGGTGAGCATCAATTCCTCCGCCCTCGCCACGCCGGAACTCATCCGCCAGGGTGCCGAGAAATTTGGCAGCCAGTGCATCGTCGTTAGCATTGACACCAAGATAACCGCTCCCGACCGCTGGGAAGTTTTCTCGCACGGCGGTCGCCAAGCCACCGGACTGGACGCCGTGGCCTGGGCGGAGCGGGTGGTGTCCCTGGGCGCGGGCGAGATTGTGCTCAACAGCATTGACGCCGACGGCACAAAGGCAGGCTTTGACCTGGTGATCACCCGGCGCGTCAGTGAAGCGGTGGGCGTGCCGGTGGTGGCCAGCGGTGGTGCGGGTTCGCTGGATCACATGGCGGACGTGCTGCTGGAGGGCCGGGCCGACGCCGTGCTGGCGGCGAGTGTTTTTCACTTCGGCACCTTCACCGTCGGCGACGTGAAGCGGTTCCTGGCCGGCAAGGGGATTCCGGTGCGGCTCTGATTCATGGCCACGGCATTTTCATATGCATCGGGAGTGGGCCCTAACCACAGGGCTCGCACTTTTTGCTAGACCCATCCCGTGTTTTCGAGTGAAATGGGCTGGGATGAAACCACTATCTGTTGCC
>CAINDV010001076.1 GCA_903847485.1 uncultured Verrucomicrobiota bacterium | reverse complement strand
TGCTCTTAAGCGTCCAGCGCAGCGGCGACATCGGATCGCCCCGCGTCGCGGGTGCCACCAGTGCTTCCAGCGCCTGGACAATCCCCGGATCGGTTTGCACCAGCGGCTTGCCACCACCGCCCGGTCGTCGAATATACGTCGGCGTAAACCCCGTCTGCTCACGCTCCTTGAGTTCCTTGAGGCCTGTCTGGATGGTGGATCGGGACAGGCCCGTAGCCAGCGCCACCAGCGAAACTCCTCCCCAGGCAAGCAGTCGCGCTTCCGAGGCCGCCCACTGTCGGCGAACCCGCTCATCCATCACCGAGTCCAACGCTCGGAACTTCTGGCGAATCCCTTTGGCCACACACGCATCATGCATCCACACACTGAACCACATCCAAGCAACTTGAGCAAGTTATCCGTGCGCGTTTCCTTAGCGTTGTAAAGGCCGGTGTCCTCGCGTGGCTGCGTCGTGTAGGGGATGGCGATTTCCATGGAGATAATTTAGCGGGCGGCCGGAGCAGGCGGTTCGTTCTGCGGCGTGAAATCCGTCGCGTGACCGGGAACACTGTATTCGTAAGGGCCGCGATAGACGATCGGCTCCACCTTGAAATTGCCGTGGCCCGGCGGCGTGGGCGTCTGCCATTCGAGCGTCGTGGCCTGCCAGGGGTTGTCCGAGGTGACGCGTTTCCCGCGCGCCATGCTGTAGAAGAAATTGATGATGAACGGAAGTTGTGAGACGCCCAGCAACCACACCGCGATGGAGACGACGGTGTTGAGGTGGATGATCTGGTTGCTCAACGCGTAGGAGGTGTCTTTCACGGTAGCTGCAGCGTAGTTGGCCCCGCCGTCGGACATGCGGCGCAACATGCCGGCCATGCCTTGAGCAAACATCGGCATGAAGACCAGATTCATGAACAGCAGTGTCAGCCAGAAATGCACCTTGCCCCAGAACTCGCTCATCATCCGGCCGGTGAATTTCGGATACCAGTAGTAAATCCCGGCGAAGATGCCAAAGATCGTGCCAGGCGCGACGATGTAGTGGAAGTGCGCGATGACGTATACTGCTCGCGGTAATAGACTGAGCTATTTGGAAGCTCTCAGAAACGGTTGCATGTGTTTGATTACAAGTGGTTTGGCAGTTCTGGAGGACCGCTTTAGAAAGCGTAGTTAGTGACCGCGTGCAGTATAGTAGGTGTCGTGCAGGTAAATGTCCGCCGCCGCCAGGCCCAGCCGCAAGCCCGTCAAGCCGCCGATGGCGAACATCGGAAGGAACGCCAGCGCGAAGAGCATCGGCGGATTGAAGCGGATCGAACCGCCCCAGAGGGAAATCAACAGGCACGTCAGAATTACGATGCTCGGCAGCGAGATGATCATCGTCGTCGTCTGGAAGAACGTGCTGATCTTCATCCCCATGCCGGTGAGATACATGTGATGCGCCCAGACGATCATCGAAAGGAAGCCAATGGTCAGCGCCGAATAGACTAGGCCTTTGTAGCCCCAGAGCGGTTTGCGAGTGTTGTTGGCGATCACGTCGGCCACGATGCCCATCGTCGGCATGATGAGCACATAGACCTCCGGGTGCCCGAGAAACCAGAATAAATGCTGCCACAACAATGGACGGCCGCCGCCGCTGATCTCGGCGAATTTACCGCCCACAGCCAGGCCGGTTGGCAGAAAGAAACTTGTGCCGAGCACCTTGTCGAAGAGCTGCATCACAACTGCGGCTTCGAGCGGCGGGAAGGCCAGCAGGAGCAGGAAGGAAGCAACGAACTGCGCCCAAGTGAAGAACGGCAACCGGAACCACGTCAGCCCCGGGGCTCGCAGTTGAATCACGGTCGTGATCAAGTTCACTGAGCCGAGCAGCGACGACGTGATGAGAAATACCATTGCCACCAGCCAGAAAGTCTGCCCGTTGGTCGGGATGATCGTGGCCAGCGGGGAATAGGAGGTCCAACCGCCGCGGGCTGCGCCGCCGGGGATGAAGAAGCTGGTGAGCATGATAATCCCGCCCACGAGATAGAACTGGTAACTTGCCATGTTTAACTTGGGGAAAGCCATGTCGCCCGCGCCGATCTGGAGCGGCACGATGGCGTTGCCGAACGCGCCCACCACCAACGGCACCACCGCCAAGAACACCATCATCGTCCCGTGCATCGCGCCGAAGGAGTTATACAAGTCCGGCGACATGATGCCCTTGGCTGCGTCGTCACCGAGCACCAGGTTAGGTAGCGGTCCGAAGATCGGGATCGGTTGGCCCGGCTTGGCGATTTGCCAGCGCATCATGGACATGATGCAGGAAGCCCAGGAACATGAAGCACAGACCAGTGATGGCGTATTGCACGCCGATGGTCTTGTGATCCACCGAGAAGATGTAGGTGCGCCAGAAGTTCGGCGCGTCGTGGTGCGCGTCGTGACCGGGGGCGTGCCCCGGTTCGTGCGGCAAAGCGTGGGTGACGGGTTGCATGTTCGATCAAAACCGAAGTCCGAAGTCCAAAAGAAATCCGAAAGCAAATCTCCTCAGGCACCGGCCCCTTTGAGCGTCAGCCTTCCAGTTTACTTCGGACTTCGGATTTCGGACTTCGGAATTCATTTCTTGTCCAGCACCAGCAGGGCGAGCAACAGTGGCAGGTAGAGAATCGAGGCGAAGAACAACTGCCGCGCCCGCGGCATCGTGAGTTGCCGCGCGAATTGCACCGCGGAGCCGGTGAAGAGGATTCCCAGCGCCAGCGCCCCGATCAGGTAGATCACGCCAGTGAGCCCGAGGAAGAACGGACACAGGCTTACTGCCAGCAGCGCCAGCGAGTGCCCGACCGCCTGACGGCCCGTGCGTCGGCCCGTCGCGATCCACCACCGGCAACATCACGAACCCGGCGCGGGCGTATTCGTCGCGATACATCCAAGCGATCGCCATGAAATGCGGAATCTGCCAAAAAGCCAGAATGGCGAACAGTGCCCAACCTTCCACGGAAGCCGCGCCGTGCGCTGCCGTCCAGCCCATCAGCGGCGGCAGTCCTCCGGGGATGGCGCCGACGAGGGTGTTCAGCCAAGTCACACGCTTGAGCGGGGTATAGATGAACAGGTAGGAAACCAGTGTCGCCGCGCCGATGACGCTGGTGAGCGGATTCACGGCGAGCGCCAGCCAGACCAGTCCCACAAAGGCGCAGGTCGTGCCAAAAACCAGGACCGTGAATGGCTGCAAGTGGCCGGCCGGCAGCGGGCGATCCGCAGTGCGGCGCATCCGGGCGTCAAAGTCGCGCTCCCAAATCTGGTTCAGCGCCGCCGCGCCGCTGGCGACCATGCCGGTGCCGAGCAACGCCTGAATCAGCAGGCTCCAGTCCATCGGTCCGCGCAGGCCGGCGTAGAAACCGACGAGCTTGGCGACGAGCACCAGCAGGGTCAGCCGCGCCTTGAGGAGGTCCGCATAGACCGGCACCCAACCCTTCTCGGCGGGCAGAACTAGCGGAATGGTTTGGGCGGTGGCTTTCACGAAATCATTTGAGCGCCGTGGCGGCACGGGCGAAAAAGGCTTCGCTGATTTCCAGTGCCGGCTGCGTGGCAAGGCGTTCTTTGGAACCAACTTTCGCGGCGCGGAACGCCACGAGCGTCAGCAACGACCCCCACCACCAGCGACGAAGCGCCTACCACGACGTGCAGCGTGGTAATGGCCACCGCTTTGTTTGACCAAACCGTCCAGGCGCCGAGGCCACCTGGATGAAGATCAAGCCCGCCCAGAGGTGGCCCATAGCGCTGCGGGATGACGCCCGCCGAGTCTCCTCCAAGCTGACCAAGCGGCAAAAGAAACCAAACCGAGAATCGTGAAGGCCACGAGCCGGTGAATCATCTGGAGGTCGATCTGGAAAGCCGTGATCGGGTTGGCCGCCTCCACCTCGATGCGCTGCTGATTGTAGTGAGCAACGGCGGCGGCGCTGGTCTCGGGCCAGAGTTTGCCGTATGCGAGCGGGAAGTCGGGAATCGCGAGACCGGCATGCTGATGCCGCGTTGTCTCGGCGATCATGAGTTGGGCGAAGATGAAGAGCGTCGTCAGCAGGAACAACCGGCGCAGGGGTGTCGGGATTTGAAATGAATTCGCATCGGCGGTGAACCGCTGCCACCAGCGGCTGGTAAACAGCGCAAGGGCACTTACAAGCAAGAGGAACGACTGTGCCAAGCCGGCGTGGAAGATGCCAAGTTCGTTCTTGAGCCAGACGACGCGCAACCCGCCGAGCACGCCTTGCAGCACCACGCCGATGAAGGCCGCCACGCCCAGCCACCGCAGCCAGGAACGGGATTCCTTCATCCACAGCCAGACCATGAAGACCGTCGCCAGCAACCCCACCCTCGAGGCGAAGAGCCGGTGCAGGTGCTCGAAGAAAATCCCACCTTTCCAGAGGCGGATCGAAAAGAAAAACATGTTGTAGCCGTAGCTCGTCGGCCAGTCCGGCACGGCCAGACCGGCGCCCTTGTGCTCGTCACCAGGCCGCCCACGCCGATCAGGCCAAGCGTCGCCAGCGCCGTCAGCACGGCGAAACGATGCAGCCAGGGATTGTCGGTGGAGCGTGACACGCCGCGTAACGTAGGCAAATAGCCGGCCACTTCAAATGGTCCCGAAGACGACAACCGGGGCGTGGCGCGGCGAACTCAAATCACGGCTTGAGTTCGATCACGAAATCCAGTGAGTTCGCGCCATCTTTGACTTCAATTTCCTGCTCGACCGAGCCGCCCTTGCGGTGTTTGGCGAGAACCTTGTAATTGCTGGGCGGCACATTGGCGATCTTGTAGGCGCCGTCCTTCCCGTTCACCGCGAAGTAAGGATGATCGAACACGCTGACGTAGGCGAACATCCACGGATGCACATCGCACTTGAAGCGCATGAACTCCTCTGGCGCCTCGAAGCTGAAGCTGCGGTCCGCGCCGTTGGGCTGTTGGGCCTTGTTCTGCTCCTTGTTGCTGGAGTTGCCCGGCGTGGTGTGGACGTTGTGCATCACCGGGTCGTCGTTCTTGACCGTGATCTTCTGCCCGGTCTGCACCGCCGCTACGTAAGGCTGGTATTGGCAGCCCTTCTGTTCGATGACCAGCGGCGGCGCGCTGGGACTGGTGGACTTCCCGCTCACGTCTTGCACTGACACCACCACATCAGCGAGTCTGCCCCCGGATCCGACTACAAAAAACCGGGTCTAAGGCATCTCGATGTACATCGTTCCGCAGGTGGCGTCGTTCTTCAGCTCCACGATTTCCTTCTCCGGCGGCGGGGTGCCAGGCAGTTTCACGACGCCGGAAAGGTCGACGGCCCACGCGGTTTGACCGAGCAGGCAAGCGGTGAGGAGCAGTCTAAAACCAGATTTTGTTCGCATGGAATTTGCTAAAACAGTTCGAAAGCGCGGCGAAGGTAATCGCAGCGGATGCCCTCCGCAAATTTCGCATGGCCGCCCCAGCCCCAGTGCGTGGACGTACCGGACGTGATCGAAGAATTGCCGCCGCCGCCCGGCACCAAGGTGGAGGTCAAAACGAGGCCGGAAAGCGTCAACTTAAGGGCGGGAATTGGGCAGAAATATGTGCTTCTGACAGCCGCGCCAACTGAGCGTATCAAAGAATCGGTCCGCCAAACCGCGAAGCGCCCTAGCCTCCGCGCGTCGGCGCTCGGACAACGCCCGGCCGGCCCGGACTACGGCGTTAGGGGTTCGAGCGGCATCAGCCGGTCGTGCTCCAGGTGCTCGCGGCAGACGCGCCAGAAGGCGTCCGTGGTCGCCACGCGGCGGATTTGCTGGAGAAAACCATCGGCTGGCCCCACGCCCTCAGCGATGTAGTTCATGAACTTCTTCATGCGCTGGACTTGCGCCGACTCCTGGACGTTGGAGGCGCAGGCCACATCCCAGAGCGACTGGACGTAGGCCAGCACGTCGCGGCCGGTGGGCAGGGAAACGGTTTCGCCGGCCAACCGCTGGCGGATTTGGGTGAAGAGCCACGGGTTGCGGACGGCACCGCGACCAATCATCAGTCCGCGAGCTTTGGTCTGGGCGAGGAGCGCCGCCGCCTGGTTGGCGGAGTGGACGTTGCCATTGGCAAGCACTGGACAACCAAGCGTGGCCGCCGCCTGCGCAATGAGGTCGTAGCGCACCGGCGGACGATACATCTGCGTCACCGTGCGGGCATGGACGGTCAGCAGGTCGAGCGAGTGTTTGGCGAAGATCGGGAGCAGTTCGTCGAAGGTTGACGGCGAGTCGAAGCCAACGCGAGTTTTGACGGTGAACTTCACGGTCACGGCGTCGCGCAAGGCACCCAGGATGGCATCAATGTGCCGCAGATCCCGGAGCAAGCCGCCCCCGGCGCATTTGCGATACACCACCGGCGCGGGGCAGCCGAGGTTCAGGTCCACTGCGGCGATCGGGTGGCGCTGGAGTTCCTGGGCGGTGCGGACGAGCGAAGGAATGTCGTGCCCGATCATCTGCGCGACGACGGGCCGACCGGTGGGATTCTGGACGATGGAGCGTAGGATCCACTTATCGAGGCAAGAGTTAGGATAGACGCGGAAGTATTCCGTCCAGCACGCATCTGCCCCGCCGTGCGGAGCTAAGAGCCGCCAGAAGGCTAGGTCGGTAATGTCCTGCATTGGTGCCAGCGCCAGCATCGGAGCCGGCCCGCGCAACAGGGCATCGAGTTGAGCATAGGGATTCAAGCGCCGACAGTAACATGGCTGGACGGGCGCGGAGCAAGCCAAATGCAGCCACCCACCGCAAAGGGCAGGCGAATTACTGTAAGCGCGCCCGATAGAATCGCTGGTTGGGTGGAGCGGCTGCGTCGGTGAACAGCCGGCTGCCCGTCTCGTTGGTCACGGTGGCCAGCGGCGTCCAGACAGCGAAATCGGGAGAGGTAAGAATCTGGACACCCAAGCCGGGCGGGCTGGTGATGGTAAATTGGAACTGGTCAGCGCCCAGCGCGGCCGGGGCGGTAAGTTCAACCCGAATTCCGAAGTAGAAATGCCTCCGAGTAGTGGGACCGGCTTCCAGCCGGTCAGTTGCGGTTCGCCCTGCGGAAAAAATCTCCCCGGTGACTGACCGCGCAACTGGACAGGCAGGATGCCTGTCCCGCTACTCTTCACCGCCTGTCTATTT
>CAINDV010001075.1 GCA_903847485.1 uncultured Verrucomicrobiota bacterium | reverse complement strand
TGAAAATGGGCGGCGGCGCGAAAATGCTTCCCCTTTTGTGCAGCTAACACGCTTCGCAGCCCTGCTTTTCCGAGCAAATATGAACTTCTGCCGCCAGTGCGGGGATGCAATTACGGTCCCGCCGCCCCTTTCCGGGGGCCACCAGCTATAGCACAACAAGTCTATTATCTCCGCGCCGTGGTTCGGCAGAGAAACCTCACACAGGCCGGGGTGTCCGTTGCTCCGTCCGGATTTTTGCTTACCGTTCGCAGCCGGCCAATCCCAACTCACCGAATTCACCGGGGGCGACCGGATCCTAGCTTGGTGCGTGGAAAGGAGGCTTTTGGCCCTTCGAGGAAGGGCCGGTAGAGGGGGATGCGAGGTGACGCAAGCAACTCAAAACGCAAGAATCTGAAATCATCACTTGCGCGGGGGCCGGTTCATGGCATTATGCGGCTCGCCTTGGTGCCGCGGGGTGGAGCAGCCCGGTAGCTCGTCAGGCTCATAACCTGAAGGTCGCTGGTTCAAATCCAGCCCCCGCAACCAATCTGAGAACGCCCATTTTCAATGAAAATGGGCGTTTTTGGCTTTCAGGAGGCGCTTTTCCCGCAGCGTTTTGCTGGACGGTATAAAGGTCTGACAGCGTCTGAAAAGTGATCCCCAGGTGATACGGTCGAGCTTGGTTCCATGCGCTCTTAGGTGCTGCCATGAACCCTGGGTTGGCCGGTCGCTTCGCCATTGGCCGTGGTGACTTTGCGGAATTGCCGGATTTATCCCGGTCACTTTTCCCGGCTCAGCGCCCGATTCGCTCCAACGTCAATGTCAGGAAAAGCGCGGCCTCCTGGAAGGTCGGCGCGATGGAGTTCTTGCGCACGACTCCCGGCGGATTGCCGACTTTCTGGGCCAGGCTTTTCCAATTTCCTTCGCGGGCGTCTTCGAATCAAACATGCGAATGGCGGAGCGCGTTATGCGGCCACGCGGCCAGTTTGGCTTGTTGCACTACTTCCTCGCGAAGGTCAGCATATACATCGGTGCGGTGGCCCTAGCGCCTCGTCCGCTCCGCGCATTCCGGTTATTGTACAGCGACAATTAGTTTTCCCCAGTGCAGGCTGGGGGATTTTGCTGTCATGGTGCGATCAAAACCAGAGAGGGCTGTGCGATCAAAGTTGGAATGTTGCGGGTGACGGAGTTGTTTCCCTTGAGGCCTCTCGTTGCCAATCTGCAAAGTATTCCCGCTTCAGCGGAGGATAGGGCTCTGCGGGGACGCAACCTGAGCGCCGTCTGAAGCCTGATAAACGGCCAGTCGGGCTGCCTCAAGGTGGGCCCGGTCCGGTATCAGTTTCAAAGCGTTAAATCCACCTTTCTGTTAGCTTGCGCGCCATGAAAAACTCCCACTCGCACACCGTGTTACCGCGCCACTGATCCGCCACCTCTTCGCCCAAGCCCGCGCGGGCTGGCTCTCCCCCGAAGCCGTCGCGCTCGAACTGGGCATCAGCGCAGGCCGCTTCTACCAACTCCGCTAGGCCCCAACGCCCCAAGCCAAAGGCAAAATCGAACGCCGCCACGACTACTGGCAAAAACGCCTCGTCCCCCTCCTGGCCGCCGAACAGATCGTTGCACTGGTCGGGGCCAACCACCTCCTCGACCAACTCGTGCCCCACGCCAACCAGCACGAAATCCACCGCGAACTCGGCCAGACACCCCAAGCTGCTCAACAACAAGCCCTCGCCGAACAACGCTCCGCGATCTGTCCCGCCCCCAATTGCCCGTGGTGGCCCTACGTCTGGAGCCAGCCAACCCGCGTCCGCGTCGGCAACGACGGCAAAGTCCCCGTCGGCGCCCAGCGCCAACCCATTGATACTCCACCGCGATCCTCCGTCATCTTCTGCCTCCGCCCCGATGGAGACATTTACTACCTCCGCTCCGCCCCAGATCCAAAAGCCCAACCCATCGTTCTCCGCCATTGTCCGGTGTTCTGAACCCATTCTAACTTTGTTCGCACACGTTTTCTAACTTTGACTGATACACGAGGGTGTGTGACCGTTCAGTAACCCAAAGTTGATAAGCAGGCTGGGCGCTCATTTTGTGGTTGCATATTGTAGCTATACAGATACATTGCCGCCATGAAACCAAATCTCGATTCTCTCCTCCAACAACGGCAGGCCCTCGTC
>CAINDV010001074.1 GCA_903847485.1 uncultured Verrucomicrobiota bacterium | reverse complement strand
TCGCCCGCCGGCAATCGCGGGTAAACGGCGCTGCGCGGCGTGCCGACCTCGGTCCAATCGTCGTCGAATCCTTTCAGGCGGTAGCGGAAACGCATGTTCTCCGTGGCCGGAAAACTCGGCGCCGTGAACTCGAACTCCACCTTGCGATGACCGGGAGGCAGCCGCGGGGCAATTCCTGGTGCACGCAAATCCACCACTCCATCCTCCAGCGGCTTCAGCCACCATCGCGGGTCACGCAAAGCCACCGTCCGGCCATCCACGGCCATGCGCTCCATCAGCACCGGCGGCGGTTGGGAGTTTTCTCGGAGGCTCTCGGCGTGGATGAGGGCCAGCCCTTTTCTCGTCGCAAACCAAAGCTTCCCATCGCGGCTGAGCATTGCGCCGGGTTGAAAATCATAACTCGCCTGGGGACTCGACACCCCCTCGCTCGCGGCGTAACCGATCGACCGCACCAGTTTGGCCTTTCCTCCGACCAGGTCCAATAGCTCGGTGCGGTTGACCCGAAAAAAGCCACGGGTGCCGGCGAACCACATTCGGCCCTGGCCATCTTCCAGCATCTGTGAAATGTGGTCCTCCCCCAGGCCCTGCGCCGTCGTGATTCGCGAATATCGGCCACCTTTCAGGTGGCCCAAGCCTCGGTCGGCATAGCCGATCCAAAGACTGCCGTCGGACGTTGCCAGCAGGCTGCGGATGGGATTTCTTTCTCCCGCTTCGGTCGCGGCATCTTGGACCACTTCGTCCCCCTGCACGCGGAGAAGTTCACCCCACCAGGAGCCCAGCCACACGGTTCCCTCGGCATCCTGCGCCATCGCCCGCAGCGCGTGGAGTTGCTGGGGCATTTTCAGGGGCAAGATCGTCTCGTTGTGCAGCCGGTGCAGCCGATGGGGGAGATAGGTGGCGATCCATACGTCTCCGTCGGAACCCACTAGCAGCGACCGGATGAAATTGCCGGCCAATCCCTCGGCCTTCCCCCAGTGCGTGACTCTTCCCTGCTGCAACCGATACAACCCGGCCTCTTCGGTGCCTACCCACACCGCCCCCTGCCGATCCGCCGCCACGCAAGTCGCCCGGCCTCCGGGCCAGTTGGTGCCCGCCGACTCGACGACCCAGCCATTCGTCTGCTGCCGAAGCAGCCTCCCGCTGGCCGTCGTTACCCAAACCGCGCCGCTGGTGTCCTCAGTCAGGGAGCGGAGTGATTCAAATGGCAGCCCCGCCTCGGTTCCGAGGACCTCCAACACGCGGGGTCGGAGCCGATTCAGCCCGCCTCCACCCGTGCCGGCCCACACATCGCCCTCCCGGTCCTCCGCCAGACACCTGATCTCCGAATGAGAAGTCGGCACTTGCTCCCACTCTACGCCATCCCAACGCCACAGCCCGCCCGTTGCCGTGCCGACCCAAACCCCGCCCGCATGATCCTCAAGTAACGCCCGCACCTCCCCCGTCGGCAGCTCCCCTCGTTCCTCCGGCTCCTGTCCCTCCGTCCACATCAGCAGACGCCTCCCCGCGCAAATCCACAGCCCCCCCGACCGCGCCGCTGCGAAACGCGCAACTGGATCCTTCAATTCCATGCAGACTCGGAACTTGCCATCCGTGAATCGCCCCACCTGCTGCCCTTTGGCGAGCCACAAAGCTCCTTTCACATCATTGCCCAGCCACCACGAGCCACGTCCCGACCACCCTTCCCGCGGACTGAAACGCGTAACCTGTCCGCTCTGAATCCGCACGAGGTCGCCGGGAGTGGCATAGCTGACCCAGACTCCCGCCGCCTCGTCATCCGCAATCGCCCAAGGAATCATGGTCGGCAAACCCTGGGCTTCCGTAAACACCCGCACTCCTCCCAACTCGAGGCAAACCATCGGTCCCCGGTCCATTCCAAGCCAGATTGCGCCTTGGCGATCCACCCGCAATGCCCGCACGCCCGCATTCTGAATCCCCGGCAACTCTTGCAGGGGAATCTTCTCAAATCGAACCCCGTCGAAACGCACGAGGCCGGCGGCCGTGCCCACCCACAGGTAACCATCCGGACCCTGGGCCACTCCATCCACAATGGGGTCGGGCAGCCCGTCCTCGGTCTGCCAGGCTCGGTTCAACCAGCCGACACCCGAGCCGAACGCGCACGTTTCGGCGGCCAGGATCAGAAACGGTATGATCCCTAAGTGCTCTGGGCCGAAAGTTCGGTGACGTATTCTTGAACTCACGCAGTCAGCGTACACATGACATGATCGTCGAGTTTTGAAACCAACGCCTTTAACTCGACGCGCGTGAACTTCCATTCGAAGGGCTTCGCGATCTGCTCATAGTAGGTTTGGAATTCCAACAGTC
>CAINDV010001073.1 GCA_903847485.1 uncultured Verrucomicrobiota bacterium | reverse complement strand
GTAATGAGCCTACCGGACAGCTCGCCAGGAGCCTCGCCCTACCACGCCAGGCGTTTTCATACACGCTCTTAGAAACATGAGTCAGAAACCTGACCGCGATACGTTTTTGGAAGAAATGAACTTGAGCCGCAATCAATCGACATCGCGCAACTCCGGACGGTTTCGCCCAATGGCAGAGTGCCGTCCCAACTCACACGTAATCCCTGGTCCGTCGCCAGCACCTTCACGGAACCCTGTCTATAACTCATCCCACTCCACGGCGTCTCCTGGCCCTCCGGCGCTCTCCCACAGGCTGTCCTGATGCTCGCAAAGTGCGGCCCCTATCCCTTTTATCTGCCGGTGGCATTGCGCAAGGCCAGATGACGCTCCAGCGAGCCCGGGGCGCGATTGGCGCACGGCCTAACACTAATCGCACTCACCGGCTTACTGTGTCCGCGCCGCCCACTAACCCAGCCGCCACTGCTGGTGAGTTACTAAGTCAACTAACCGGCCTAACCGTGCCCCACTCGCCGGTCGGAGCGGCCAGCACCACTAAGCCACCGGCGGGAGTAATGGGAACGGCGCGGCAGGCTCAGAACTCCTAAGCCGTGAGCACGAATTCTCAACCGGCGAGGAAATGAGTTGAGTCCAAGTGCGCCGGGTCAGGGGACCCGGCCCACAGCAATGGCGCGGTTCCGTCGGCCCTTGGCCTGTGCCGGCAAGGTCGCTCCCAGCTGCCACTGGGCGTCCTAAAACGACCACCCTTTGACTTAAGGTTGGTCCCGTGTTAGTTCGCCTCCAAGCCAGAAAGGTCTTTACTCCACAAGGGGTTGCGCGTAAGCTATGGGCCTGTCCAATACTTCTAAAAGCCAATCCTTAAACCCCCACCGTGCCCACTAATAACCCCGTCGTTCCCCTCCCTCCAGAAGCGGTGCCGCGACTCCTCACCGACGTCTTCTTCGCGCCCCTGAGAGTTATTCTCGAAACGGCGGGCATTACCCGCCAATGCTACTGCCTGGAGGATAGCACCTTCGCCATCTTGAGTGTCCGGCGCACCCTCCAAGCCTCCGCCACCGGCCGCGACTTCCTCCAAATGCAGGCCATTCCAGAGGTTTCCGAACTAACCCGCAGTAACTACAGAAACGGTCCTGGTTTGCTCGCCCCGCGACAGTAAAACCCCGTGCCGTCCGCCCCCCAAGGTGTCCATCAAACCGGGTCAAGCCCACTCGCGCTGCGCGACGTCGCATCGGGACGGCGCTGGACCTTCGGGCAGCTCGACGCAGCGGCGGAAACCTTTCCCGCGGCGACTGTGCGGGTGGTGTATCCGCACGGCCATTCCGCTCTGTTCATCATCGAGGTTCTCGGGGCGGGGCCGGGCGGGAAAGTGGTATGCCCACTGGAGCCGGATACCGCGCCACCAGCGATCCCGCCGCCGCCGGCTTGGTGCGTGCATCTGAAGACCACTTTCGCCACGACCGGGGGCGCGCGTCTTCGTCTCGCCCTGTCGCCCATTCGCTGGTTCGCCGACTTCCCGTTCCACGCTTGCCACCGTGCGCCTCATCCGCTCATCCTATCGCTGGTGAAACCAACGCCCCAGCCGCACCCGCAGCCCAGGACGCTCGCCGACTTGCTCGCCAACGCCGAGCACTACGCCCGCTTCTGCATGGGCAACTCCGGCCGCGTCACTCCCGCGCTCATCTTCCTCGGGCCGGACGGCCAAGGCATGTTCGTCCCCACCAGTCTCGCCGATGAGGACGCGAAAGACGATTTCGCGACAATGGCGCGCCTCACCTGCATCGCCCAGGCCGCCAGTGCGTGCGTCATGGTGCTCGAGGCCTGGGCCAAGTTCGCCCGGCCGAATGAGAAACTAGACACCACGGAAGCTCCCTCAGAAGCGTTTGACCGCCAGGAATTTGTGATCCTCATGGGTGAATCGCGGGACGGCAACCACCAGCGCTTCCTACCCATCATCCGTAGTGGCAACGGCAAGTTCTTTGGCTTCGGCGATCCCTACGAGCCGGGCGCCGACATGCAGGGCCGCTTCGCCGGCCTCCTGCCGCCGAAAGCGCCCGATGCTGCCGCGCGCACACTCGCCAAGGTCATGATCCAAGTCCATACCGGCCAAGTCTGCCCCAGCAGCGCTTCGCGGCTGCCGCGTTCCCGTCGCTGACCCGCTATCCTTGATTCTCGCTCGTGCCGCCTCGCTCCCCGCTGCGTACTTAACCCGAATTCCGAAGTGGAAATGCCTCCGAGTAGTGGGACCGGCTTCCAGCCGGTCAGTTGCGGTTCGCCCT
>CAINDV010001072.1 GCA_903847485.1 uncultured Verrucomicrobiota bacterium | reverse complement strand
GGGACCGGATTCCAGCCGGTCAGTTTGCAGTTCACGCCTCGGGAAAAAATCTGCCGTGTCGCCAGACGCTCAACTGACCGGCTGGAAGCCGGTCCCACTATTGTTCGCCGCCCGTCTATTTCGGAGTTCGGGCTTAAGCCAGCCGCCCACCAGGCGGCCGATTTCATCCAGGCGGCCGTTGGCAAAGAGCAGTTGTTGCTGGCTGGCAGCCGAGAGTGGGGGGCCAGAGCGCCTGCCGCTATTGGCTACCACCTGCGCTGTGCTCCTGCCGCTCCAACTCGACAAACGTGTGACTCAGTTCGCTCCAGCTTTTCTTCGGCGGCTTTGGACCTTTCACCCACTCCACCTGGCGTCCACGCCAAAGGGAATAGATGGCGGGGACAATTTCGAGAGTAAGAATGGTGCTGGTAATCAAGCCGCCGATCATCGGGGCGGCAATGCGCTGGATGGCTTCGGCCCCAGCGCCATGCGCCCAGAGCGCGGGGACCAGGCCGAGGGTGACCATGGAGACAGTCATGAGCTTCGGTCGGACGCGCTGGACAGCACCATAGGTGATGGACTCGAACAGGTCGTACTGAGTCTTCATGCGCCCGGCCTTTTGATAGGCGTGAAAGGCTTCGTCGAGATAGATGATCATCACAGTGCCGGTCTGGGCCGCCAGTCCCGCCAGCGCGATGATGCCTACCCACACAGCTATGCTTAGGTTGTAGTCTAGCAGCCAAAGGAGCCAGATGCTGCCGGTCATGGCGAAGGGAATGGACAGCAGAATGATGAAGGTCTCAGCCACACTCTTGAAGTTCAGGTAGAGCAACACGAAGATGAGTGCCAGAGTGATCGGCACCACCAGCTTGAGGCGTTCGCGCACCCGGAGCATGTGCTCGTATTGCCCCGACCATTCGAACCGATAGCCCGTGGGCAACAGTCCGGCCTGCTCGATTTTCTCCGACACTGCCTGCTTAGCTTCCGTAACATAGCCGCCAATGTCGCGGCCGGCCATGTCCACATAGACCCAGCCGGTGAGTGCGCCGTTTTCATTGCGAATGACCGGCGGGCCGCTGGTGGTTTTGATTTCGACAAGCTGGCCGAGCGGGACCTGTGCGGCAGCAAATGAATCGGAGAGACGGCGAGACGGCGAATCGGCGCTCGTCCCTATCACCGGCTCTCCGTTTCTCCGGCTCTCCGTTTCGCTCATAGCCACCGGGACAAGCACGCGCTTGAGTTTGTCCACGTCGTCGCGCAACTCGCGGCTATAGCGGACGTTGATGGTGTAACGCTCGCGGCCCTCGATGGTGCGGGCGACCGCCATGCCGCCAATCGAGATTTCCACCTGCATAAGGACGTCCTCGACATTCAACCCATAACGGGCGATCTCCGCGCGGTTGGGGGTGATGTCGAGATAATAGCCGCCGGTGGTACGCTCGGCAAACACACTGCGGGTGCCGGGAATCTCGCGCATCACAGATTCCAGGTGCTCACCCAACTTGGCTATCTGGTCTAAGTCCGGTCCGAAAATCTTAATCCCGACCGGTGTGCGGATGCCGGTGGTGAGCATGTCAATGCGGCCCTTGATGGGCATGGTCCAGGCGTTGACTTGGCCGGGGATTTGCAGGGCCTCGTCCATTTCGGTGATCAACTCATCCCATAACATCGGGCGCGCGTCGGGCCAGATTTTGCGCAGGCCCTTCTGACTCCATGCGGGTGCCCAAGACGAATACCAGCGCGGGTTGGAGACTTGGCGCCATTCCTTTTCGGGCTTTAACTGCACGACAGTCTCGAACATCTCCATCGGCGCCGGGTCAGTGGCGGTTTCGGAGCGGCCCGCCTTGCCATGCACGGTGAGCACTTCGGGGAATTGCTTCAGGATACGGTCCTGAATTTGCATGACCCGTGTGGCCTCGGTGACTGACATGGTGGGCAGGGAGGCGGGCATGTAGAGAATGGTTCCTTCATTGAGTGGCGGCATGAATTCCGAGCCGAGCTTCTTATAGATGGGATAGGAGGAAGCCACGGCGGCGACAGCGATGACGATGGATAGGATGCGCCGGGTCATTAACATGCTAACCCACGGATAATAGAGCCGGTGCAACAGGCGGCTGATGGGGTGCTTGTGCTCTGGGATAACCTTGGCACCGGTCATCAACACGATAAGTGCGGGGCCAATGGTGACGGATAGGAACGCCGCCCAGGCCATGGTGAAGGTCTTGGTATAGGCCAGCGGTTTGAACAGCCGGCCTTCCTGAGACTCCAGAGTGAACACGGGCATGAAGCTGACGGTGATGACCAGCAGGGCGAAGAAGAGCGGTTTGCCGAGCTGTTTGCACGCCTTGATAATGACTTCCTGCTTCTCTTTCCGGCTCAAACCCGGCGGCGCGTGTTCCAGATGCTTGTGGACGTTCTCCACCATTACCACCGCCTCATCGCAGATGGCACCAATGGCAATGGCGATGCCAGCCAGCGACATGATGTTAGCCGTCAACCCCATGAAATACATGGGGATAAACGCCAGACAGACAGCAATGGGCAGGGTGACGATGGCCCGCGCCGCGCCGCCGAAATCCAGCAGAAAGATAATGATGATGAGCGAGACAATGATGGACTCCTCGATAATCGTCCGGGTAAGTGTCTGGATGGAACGGTTGATAAGATCGGAGCGGTCATAGGTAGTCACGATCTCCACGCCTTCCGGCAGGGACGGCTTGACTTCCTCCAGCTTGGCCTTGATGCGCTCGATGACCTGTAAGACGTTTTGCCCGAAGCGCACCACCACGATGCCGCCGGTGGTTTCCCCTTCGCCATTGAAGTCACCCGCGCCGCGCCGCATCTCCGGGCCGAAGGCAATGTTGCGGGCTACGTCCTTCAACAGGACGGGCGTTCCCTGGGCATCAGAACCTACGACTACCAGCCGCAAGTCTTCCAGGGACGTGATATAACCTTTGCCGCGTATGAGGTAAGTGGTGCCGTTCTGTTCGAGTTCGCGCCCGCCGACGTCGTTGTTGGCGCTGCGGATGGCGGAAACGATCTTACTGACCGGTATGTTGTAGGCGAGGAGGCGGTCGGGATCAATTTCCACCTGGTACTGTTTCTCAAAGCCGCCGATGGTGGCCACTTCGGCGACGCCCTCGACACTCTGGATCCAATAGCGCAAATGCCACTGCTGGAACGAGCGCAAGTCAGCCAGATCGCGCTTGCCGCTCCGATCCACCAGCGCGTATTGGAAGCCCCAGCCTACGCCCGTGGCGTCCGGCCCAAGCGTGGGAGTAACTCCCGGTGGCAGGTTGCCGGCCAGCCCTTGCATATATTCCAGGACGCGGGACCGCGCCCAATAGATGTCGGTGCCGTCCTTGAAGATAACATATACGAACGAGTAACCGAAAAAGGAGTAGCCGCGCACCGTGCGGACGTTGGGCGCACTAATGAGTTTGGTGACGATGGGATAGGTGATTTGGTCTTCCACCAGTGTCGGGCTGCGGCCCTCCCATTGGCTGAAGACGATCACTTGCACGTCGGTCAGGTCGGGAATGGCATCCAACGGGGTATTGCGCAAACAGAAGACGCCGCCGAGAGTGAGCGCACCCACCAGCATGAAGACCATGAACTTGTTACGCGCGCTCCACTCGATGAGGCGCTCGATGGGGGAAGAGGGAATGGGCGAGTGGGCGAGTGGGCGAGTGGGCGACTCTGTCATGCGGTCCTCCTTCCGCCGATGACCCATTTCTCCGGGTGATCGGCCATGCGAACGAGCTGACCAATGATCTTGTCGTAGGCCTCATCGAGGCTGGCAAACACCTCGGGCTGGCGATAGCCGGAGCGAAAGGCGATCTCTGCCCAGACCTGAGTCTCCGCCGCTTCCGTTTCTGCATCGCTAAGTTTCGAGATGAATGCCGCCTGGTAACGTCGCTTGCGCCAGGCCTCCGCCAAATTAGCGCAAACGGACCTGGATGACCGGCGCATTTGGTCCGTCAATGAATAGCGCTCTTCGACTGGAAATGACTTGCTCAACTGAAAAACCTGCATCGTCGAGTCCATCGCCGTCCTGTAAACATCCAGTTCTCTAAAGTGATTAATGAGGCCCATGCTGTTGCTTTGGTTTTACGTTCGCCCATTCGCCCACTCGCCCTCTCTCCGTTTCTCCGTTTCAGTGCTTATGTTCGCCGGCTTCGCCCATACCGGCAATGGCCGCCTTGAGCTGGCTTTCCGAATCCACGAGGAACAAGGCGCGGGTAACCACTTGCTCGCCTTCCTTCACGCCCGCGAGCACTTCGTAATAGTCATCGGTCTTGATACCGACCTTCAGTTCGCGCGGCTGTAGGTGCTCGTCTTTGCCATCCACGAAGGCGACGAAACGCTGGCCGGTGTCAATCACTGCGCTGGCCGGAATAAGCACCTTCGCGCCGAGCGGGATTTGAATCGTGACGCTGGCCCACATGTCAGGACGCAAAAGGTGGTCAGGGTTATCTAACTCCAGCCGGACGCGTCCGCGCCGCGTCTGAGGATCAATGTGCGGATAGAGGAAGGTAATCGGTGCCGTAAGTGTCTGGTTGCCCAAGTAGGGGAAGGTAATCGTGGCCGGCAAACCTAGCTTCATCAGCGGCAGATCTGACTCGAAGACCCAGGCGTCCAGCCAGAGATGGGACAGGTCGGCCACTTCGTAGAGTGACTCGCCGGCCATGAAAGACTTTCCCTCGACGGCCAGTTTGGCCACGACATGGCCCGCAATCGGCGAACGGAAAGGCATTTCTTCACTGGCCGTGCCGCGTTGTTCGAGCGCGCCAATTTCGTCGTCGCCAATCTCCAAGAGTTCCAGCCGGCGGCGCGCGGAACCCAACAGATTAGTGGCGGCATGGCGCGATTCGGCAGGCGCTTCGGCTTTCAACTGCTGCCAGCCGCTCCAGGCAATCAGGTAATCGTTCTCAGTCGAAAAGAGTTCCGGGCTATAGACGGTGAAGAGCGGCTGCCCTTTCTCGACCGGCGCGCCGGCGAAATTGACGTGCAGCTTCCGCACCCAACCACTGAAGCGCGGGGCAATGCGGGCATAACGGGTTTCGTCGTGCAGCACCACGGCGGTGGTGCGCACGGTGTTAGTGAGTTCGCGCTGCTCGACCTTCGAGAGCGCCAGACCAATCATCTGTCGCTTGTCGGCGGAGAGACTGATACTGATCCGACCGGGCACAGGCGCGACCGCTGGGCTTGTCGGGGGGCCTGCTTGGGCGGTAGGCGTCTCTCTCTTCTCGACCAGGTTCATGCCACACTTGCTGCATTTCCCCGATTGGTCCTGGATCACTTCCGCTCCCATCGGGCAGTAGAACTGCCCGACCTTCACTTGCGCGATCTTCTCGTCCTCGGCCGTGGCGGCCGGCTGGGCGGCGGCTTTGTCCTCTTTGATCAACACCAGCTTCATGCCGCAGATACCACAGTCGCCCGGTTTGTCTCGGATGTAAGTGGGGTGCATTGGACAGTGGTATCTCTGCCGGGCCTGAGCGCCGCCGTGTCCTTCGTGCCCGTCGCCAGCCGGTTGGCAACCTACCAGCCACACGCCGCCGATAACGAGTAGCGCACTCAGGAGCAGGAAAACAATTAGATTCCGCATAAGTCAGTTCAAACAGATTGTGTGGAAGGGGCTATTACTTCTCGGTCGGTTTCGGGTTGCCAATCATCCTCAACGCTTCCAAGTCGCCGAGGCCGCAACAGAGCACCAAGTCGGAGAGCTTCGCCCACTGTTCGGCCAGGGCCTGGGCATACATCAACCGGGCTTCCAGCAGCATACGGCGCGCGTCCAGCAGGTCCCGGAAGGCGATGCGGTTAGCTTCCCAATCAACTTGGGCGCTGGCCTGGGCGCGTTCGGAGCGCGGAATGATTTCATCGCGGTTGAGCACGGCTTCGCGGCGGGCGGCGTCAATGTTCACGGTCAGTGTATGCACCTCCTGCCGCACGGAGAGTTCCTGGTCGGCGACTTCGTAACGCGCAGCCCGGGCGCGTTCTTCGTCGCGCCAGATGTTGCGGCGATACTTGGCGGCATTGCCCAGCGGGAAGGTGATGTTGAACAGAATCATCGCCTGCCGGAAATCGCCGTTACCAGAGTAGTTGCGGCCTTCGAAGTCCAACCCTACCTCCGGGTAACGGGCCTTGCGGCTGGCCTCGGTCATCGCTTCGGCGGCGTGGACTTGTTGGCGGAGCATCTGCGCCTTGGGTTCGTAGGCGACGCTGAGCCGAAGCAGGTCGGGCGTGAATGCGACGGCCTCGGCGATAGCCGGTAATTCGAGCGCTGGCCAGGCCAGGTCCGGCGGGCGATTGAGCAGGCGGTTGAGATTCTGCCGGTCATTGGTGAGCCGATAAGTGTCCGTGGTAAGTTGATTGGTGCGGCGGGAAAGCTCGTTCTGCGCCTGCACCAGGTAAGTCAGGGCCACCTGGCCGGCGCGGTAGCGCGCCTCCACGCTGCTCAGAATGGTTTCCAGCCACGCGCGATCCAGTTCGCCAATTTCCACAACCCGTTGCGCCAGTGCGGTCTGAAAGAGTGCCAGGGCGAGATCCCGCCGGAGCGTTTGGAACGTATAGGCGGCACCGGCGCGCTCGACCAATGCCTCGGCTTGTGCGGCGCGGCGCAGGGCCTGCGACTTGCCAAAGAGCGGGAATTTCTGACTGACGCCGTAGATAAGATTGCCCTCGTCAGCCTTCATCGCAGTGTCGGCGACTTGCGTGCCCATGATGAGCATGGGGTCGTCCCAGATGCGTACCCCGGCGGCATTGAACTCCGCGGCGCGGGTGCGCGACGACGCGGCGAGGAGCGCGGGGTGGTTGGTGCGCAGTTCCTCGGCGAGTTGGTTGATGAGTGTCGGCGTCAGCGTCAGTCTGGCAGGGGAGTTAGTCTGCGCCCCGACGGACGTGGCCGTGCTGGCAAGGAACAAAGCCCCGGCCAAGACCATAAGAAGGGTGCCCACTTCGAGACTAATTTCACGAGACGTGTTTGTTGGTTTCATTTGCGGTGTTCTGTTTTGCATTGTTTGATTGATGCCTGGTTGTGCTTCATCGGCGGCCAACACAGCCGCCAGAGAAAATCGGGAGATTGATGTTACTTCGCCCTACGAGAACGCTTACGCCGGCGGCGGAAAACCCCCTCCTAAAAGGGTCCGTGGCCTTGACTTCATCGGACGTCGGGGGCTTGCGCGCGAATGCACACCGCTGGCGTCAAGCGGGAAAACTCAGAGCCGGCCGGGGCGGCGACGCGGCTGGCCGCCTAAGGGCGAGCAGGAGCGGGCTCAACTCGGTTTCGGAGGAACCGGGCGCGGGGGCCGCTAGCTGCGGCACGAGAGTGTCGTTGGACTTGCCGACGGAACAGCCTGTGTCGGCACAGCCGCTTGCGCAGCCACAGCCGCAGTAGGCCGGGCTGGCAACGGAGGAAGTGGTCGCGACGCCGGACTGCGCCGCGACCAAAATCAGGGTCAGTAGGATGGCAACGAAGGCCTTCACTGGAGGTCCGTCAGTGGCCGGCGATTACTTCTTGGCGGCTCCTTCCTTGATTTTGGCCATGTATTTGGCCGGATCCTGGTCGAACTTCTTCAAGCAGGATTTGCAACAGAGCTTCACTTCCTGGCCTTTGTAAGTGAAGACGTAGGGTTTCATCCCGCCGTCGCCGAACTTCTCACCGGTGACGACGCAAGTCGTGAGCGGATAAGCCTTGGCTTTGGGCGTGCTATCCTGGGCGAAGCCGACGAGCGGCGCGGCCAGGAACGATGCCGTTAATGCGATTGCAGTCAGTGTCTTTAGTGTTTTCATTTATAGTTATTGGTTGTCAGTCGTCGTTTGACGACGCCAACTATACGCTAGATGCGGAATAATCCCTCAGATTTTTTCTTTCTCAACACAAAGGGCGGATGAGCACTCCCCGCCGGGTGAGGGCAGCCGGCCTACAAGAGGGTGGTTTTGCAGGGATTGTAGGGATGTAGGGATGTCGGCCGGGTGCCATCGTCCGGCGGGGAGTGTCGGGGCCATAGTGCGACTTGCTGGCCGCCACCGGTCAGGCCTCCGCTCTCAGCCAGCCAGCCAACTCCTTGCGTAACACCTGCCGTGCCCGGTAGATGCGCATTTCCACTGCCTTGACCGAGCAACCGAGAATCTCGGCGATCTCCGCCTGGGAACGGTCCTCGTATTCCGCCAACACCAGCGACACACGCAAGTCTTCCGGCAAGGCCGCCACCGCCCGGCGGATCGCCGCCACGCGCTCGCTGGTTTGCAACGCCTCGTCTGGCCCAAGATTCGAGGCGGGGAGAGTGTCGCCGAGCGTTGCGCCTCCGTCAGCGGTTTCGGCGTCCAGCGAGACTTGCGGATGACGACCGCGCCAGCGGAGACGGTCGCGGACCTGGTTGGTGGCGATGGTGTAAAGCCAGGTGGAGAATTTCGCGTCGGGACGGAAGCGGTCGCGGTGCTGGAAGACGCGGACGAAGGTCTCCTGCGCGAGATCCTCGGCTTCGGCTGCGCTGCCCAGCAACCGAACGAGATAGAGGAAGAGCGGCTGCCCGTGGCGCGCCATCAGTTCATTCAAGGCGGCATCGTGACCGCCCGCCAGCCGGACCATGTCCTGACGATCCGATCCGTCACATTCCATGGTGCTCATGGGCGGCGGCGGGAGCCATCGAGTCGTGCTGCGGTGCCAGGGTGCGGGCGCAAATCCATTCGAAGTAGCGCCGGCCTTGCTCAGGCGGCATCGCGCGGCTGACCTCGACAAAGTGCCGCAGCATCGCGGCCTGACATTCGCCCCGCAGCCGCGCGGCGTCGGTTAGGGCGCGCTCGACTTCGGGCGTCACGTCGCCGGCCTTCGCCAGGAGGGCGCGGACTTCAGCATTCTTGGCGTCAATGGCCGCGCACCGCTGGCGACAGGCGGGCAGATAGTCGTTGTGCAACTCGCTGACGCGGCGAAAGTCGGCGTCGCTCAGATGAAACTCCTCCTTCAGCCAGTCCAGTTCCGAAGCGGAAGCCTGTGCGGGCAGACCGCAACAGGACAGCGTCGTGTGGTACACCGCAAAGTAACCCGCCGCCGCCAGCGCCACGCCAGCCAAGAGAATTATCCAGGGCCGTTTCATCGCTCAGTGCTGTAACGGGTCCACCGTCTGGACATAGTGGGCCTCCAACTCACTGTGAGCCTGGGCCGCGTCCAACCGGGCGTGCCAGTAGCCGGTGGTAAGGCCGACGCCCATTAGCACCGTAACGTAGGCCAGCACCACGGCGGGCCGGCGGAAGCGCGCGTCGAGCCACTGGCGGAGGACATCCCACAGGCTCGCGGACGAGCGCGCCTCCTCGGCGGCGATGCGCTGCCAGACGCGGTCGTTGAAGCGCGGTGGCAGTTCCGTCACCGGCTGCCATTGGTGCAAGAGGCGGCTCAGGGCCGGATCGGAGTTAGGCTGATTGGTATTCATGTTTGCGGTAAGCCTTACGCTGCTGCGGACGGAATCACTCGGAATTTGTAACAGCTTCAATTTCCAGCAAAGCAGTTCAGCACGGAATGGCCAGCCACCCGCTGGCTGCCAGCGATGGCTTGGGTGATGAAGTCCTTGGCCCGCGTGACGGCTTCCGGTAACTCGCAACCACGCGCCAGCCAGGCCGTCACCGCCGCCGAATAAGTGCAGCCAGTGCCGTGCGTGCTCACGCCCTGAATAAAGGGCGCGGAGAGTAACAGTTCGGTCTCACCGTCGAAGAAGATGTCCACGGCTTCGCGCAGGCCGGTAAGATGGCCGCCTTTGGCCAGCACGGCGCAGCCGAAGCGGGCGTGCAGTTCCCGCGCCGCCGCCCGTAGGTCTTCGACGGAGGCCAGTTTGCGACCGAGCAGCAGCTCGGCTTCATGCAGGTTAGGCGTGACGAGGGTGGCCAGCGGCAACAGGTCGCGGGTAAGCGCCCGGATGGCGCCGGGTTTCAGCAGCACGGCACCGCTGGTGGCCACCATGACCGGGTCCACGACGAGCGGTGGGCGCGAGCCAGCGCGGAGAGCGTCCACGACGGCGCGAATGATGGCGGTGGAGAATAACATGCCGGTCTTGACCGCGGCGGGGGGTAACTCGGTGCGGACGGCGGCAATCTGCTGGCGGACGATGGCCGGTCGCGCAGCCTGGAGGCCGAGCACGCCCTTGGGGTTTTGCGCGGTAAGGCAAGTGATGGCACTGGTGCCGTGGACGCCGAGGGCGGCGAAGGTTTTCAGGTCGGCCTGGATGCCCGCGCCGCCGCCGCTGTCGGAGCCGGCGATGGTGAGGGCGATGGGAAGCTTGCGTTGCTTGCTCATGCGGGAGCTTTGCAAACGGGCCGGTTATTGCAAGATCGAGGCGTGTTCATGCAGCCAGTCGAGATCGGGGTTGTTGGGCGTCCAAACGGTGTAGTGGTTGGGTGCCCATTGGTTGCGCGCCTCGGCGATGGTGCGCGGGTCACGCCACTTGTGGAGTTCGGTGTGGCCGTCGGCAAAAGTGATCAAGCTCGAGTTATCGTGTTCGACCGACGGAAGATGGTAGATGCAATCCCAGAACACCGTCGTCATGTGGGTGACGAACGCCGAGTGGCAGACGTTGCCGGGCGCGACGTCCACGAAGGAAAAGATGTCCGATGGTCGCGCCGAGCCGAAGGTGGAGGACTTCTTGAACGGGACAAACCGCCCGCTGGTGTAGATAGCTTCCGGAGCCGGCGACTGCCAGTTGATGAAACCGTTCAGCGCATAGGAGCGGGCTTTCGGATAACTCTGACCGCCGAGCGCCACGGTGCTTTTGTCCGCCGGACATTTGTAAACGGCGGGCGAGTGGAGATAGTCGCCGAAGGCGGCGTATTGCGGGTTCACCAGATAGTCGAGATTGGTGAAAAAGTCCGGGCGGGTGTGTTCATCGCCGACGACCCAGAGCCGCTGGCCATTGAGACTGGCGGCGGTACCAAAGCCGTTCGGCGGCAGTGCGTCGGCATGGTCGCCGGAATAGATCTCCATCGTTACCCCCAACTGCCGCAGGTTGTTCAGGCACTGGATGCGGTAGGCCCGGGCCTTGGCCTTGCTCAGTGCTGGCAGCAGCAAGGCCGCCAGGAGAGCGATGATCGCGATGACCACGAGCAACTCAATCAGCGTGAAGCCGCGGCGGGCGCGTGATGGACTGAAGAGAATGGTGTTCATGTGATGACCGCCGACACAGTAACACGGCCGGCCTGTAAGCCAAGCGCCGACGCCACCAATTAGTAAGGGCAGCCGTCTGCGGCTGCCAACGTCCCGGCAACCGTCCCGGTTGTCGCTCGACAGACGGGACGCCGGTCGGGACCGGCCACAGACGGGACGCCGGCGCCACTACGGGGAGACAGGCACGGCTGCACCCCGCAGCGCAGAATCTTGCATATTTTGCTTCATCCCTTGGCCCGCCGCCTTAACATCCGTGGCCATGACAACTCCCGTTTCCCAAACCGCCGCGCTCAGCAAGTTGCTCGTGCCGGCCGCCATACAACTCCACCTCGCCGGGGCGGTGCGCGATGACGTGCTCCGGGAAATGGTCGCCCTGGTGCCGCCCCTGGCCGCGCTACCGGAGGCACGGGAAAAACTCTTCCGCGCCTTGGTCGAGCGCGAGTTACTCCATAGCACCGGCATCGGTGACGGCATTGCCATTCCCCACGCCCGCAACGCGCTGCTCGGCTTGGTGGACCAGCCGACGATGGCCTTCGGCCGCCACCGGACGGGGGTGCCCTACGGCGCAATTGACGGCGCTCCGGCACGGCTTTTCCTTCTCCTCATCGCCCCGACGGTCACGCAGCACTTAGCCATGCTGGCGCGGATCAGCCGCCTGCTGCGTGATCGGCGCCTGTGCGCGGATTTGCTCAGCGCCCCCAGCCCGGAAGCCGTCCTCCAGCTTGTGCGCCACGCCGAGGCCCGGATGCTGGTCAGTTAGTCGGCCTGTCTTAGAGCCTGTTTGAAAATGCCGGCCGTGGTAGGGCGAGGCTCCTGCCGAGCCTTGCAGAACCAGCGCCCGGCGGCGGCGGGCAAGGCT
>CAINDV010001071.1 GCA_903847485.1 uncultured Verrucomicrobiota bacterium | reverse complement strand
CGACTGTTCCATGATGGAAACCGACGCCATCGAGAACATGGTAAATCTCGGCCAGTTGCGCGGCTCCACCAACGTCAATTACCTCGTGCAGTTGGATCGCGCTCCGGCCTACGTCACCAACTACGGCAACTGGTATGACACCAAGCGCTTCGTGGTGAAGCATGGCACCGAGCCGACGCCCGAAGATGCGGCGCAGCACCTTGGCGAACTCAACATGTCATCCCCGGAGACGCTGACTGACTTCATAAACTGGGCCACAGCGAACTTCCCGGCGGAGAACTACTTTCTCATCCCCGCCGACCACGGCAGCGGCTGGAGTCAGGGGCTTATCATTGATGAGTCCAATGGAAATCACGACATGTCCTTGCGGCAACTTCGCCAGGCGCTCGACGCTGCGGACACTCACATGACGATCGTGGGCCTGGATATGTGCGTGATGGGAGAGGCGGAAGTCGCCTATGAAATCCGCAATACCGGCGCGCAACTCCTCATCGCCTCACAGTTTCAGGAAACCAGGAACTGGCCTTACCTCACCGTGTTCCAGCAACTGGAGTCCAAGCTCGCCACCCTGACTCCCGAAGCCCTGGCGATCATCGTTTGCGATGGCTTTGTCCGGCAATACTCCGACCCGACGGTGAACGCCACACTGGGCGTGACACGCCTGAACAAAATGGACGCCCTCACCGCCGCCGTGGCCAGCTTCGCCGATGAAATGGCGACCAACTCTGCCAACCAAGCCGCCGTCCGGGCAAAATCCGTCGCCACCAAGGCGGCCTTTCACGACGCGGTGCCTTACTGCTCCCGCTCCGAGATACTGAGTTGGCAGGTCTATGGGCTGAATATCAACTTCCCCACCGACCCGGAGAAGCCGGAATACATAAATTACTCCCGCGCCCTGACGGATTTCGCCGAGGACTCGCACTGGAAAGCCTTTCTCACCGCTTACATGACCAGCCTGACCAACTCCTGGATCAGCGCAGCCCGCGAGTTGGTGAACCCGCCAGCAGCCACCACCGTGGATTTGTTCCGCTTCCTCGAAGCCATTCAGCCGGAACCCGCCAATGCCTGGGTTTCTTTCCTGTCAGTGGGCAATGGCGATACCACGCCGATAAACAGCGTGAACGTCCCGCTCCTCAAAGGACAAGTGCTCCCGATCGTGGGCAAGGGCTTCGTGCAAAGCGGCGGCGCTGGGCCTACGACCAACCACTTCGTCCGCTGGAGCACCAGCGGCGAAGTCCAGATGGGCAGCGACCCACTAGCCGCCACGAACACCGTCATCGTGCAGGGCGACGGGCTGGTAATGGCCTTCTTCGCCGAGGACAAGGAGAGCTACGACGTGACATTCATCACCGAGGGCAACGGCAGCCTCAACGGCACCAACGAAGTCACCGTGACAGTCCCCGCTGGCGGTAACTGCCCTACTATCACTGCCGTGCCGGAGGAAGGCTACACCTTCTCCGGCTGGGGCGGAGACTATCCCGCCACGGCCAATCCGTTCACCCTCACCAACGTCCAGTCAGACATGACCGTCATCGGCTACTTCTGGCCCGCGCGGCCCACGATCTCCCTAGAGTGGCAACCTCACGCCGTCACGCTTTCCTGGCCCGCCTGGCCGGCCGGCTACTTCTTGGAAGCCACTGGAGATTTGCTCGTCGGCCCGTGGGCACCGGTTCCTGATGTCACGACCAACCGCGTGACGCTACCGCTTTCCACCACCAACCAATTCTTCCGCCTCAATCTGCCGGTGGACGGCTGGCACTCGCCCTACCCCTACAGGTTCTTCTGATCGCAAGCCGCCAACCCGGACGCCGCAGATGAGTTTGATCCGAACTGCATAGTTGCCGAATTAGGCAATTAGGAAGGTGAGACGGAAGGAATGACGAAGGGCGAAAGCCCCAACCGGCCCCGCCAGAACCGAGCCGCTGGCAGAAGCATGGCAGGCAGGCAATGGTGCCGGTAGGGCGACGCTCCTGCGGAGCCTCCACACCCGTTTTCCAGTCTGTTCACCCGCAAAAACCCCGGCTCGGCAGGAAGCCCACGCCCTACCACCAACTGCATAGTTACAGCTTAGGGACTCGGCCATAAATAACTCGCCGAAGAGGCTCGCTCCAAACCCTGTAGGAGCCGACGTAAGGAGGCTTGGGAGGCGCTGACAACCAAGCCTCCT
>CAINDV010001070.1 GCA_903847485.1 uncultured Verrucomicrobiota bacterium | reverse complement strand
GGATCGCACCGACAAGAATGTCGGCGCTCCGTTTTGGTTGCGGCTCCGCAGGAGCGTCGGCCTACCATCCGTCGCTGGGGGGGAAAGCGGTGCATCCCCAAGTTGTCGGTGGAGACGGCGGTTGCGACGGGAGCGAGAGCGTTACGCAAAATAGCGGGCGCAGCGCCATTCCACACTTTGCAAAGTGTGATATGCGCTGGAACCGAGTCGCGCACCGACAATTTGGGATGCACTGTTTTGAAAGATGCTCATTTTTCGCCTGCCATTTTTCTGCCAGCGGTTCGGTTCTGTTGGAGCCAGTTTCGGATTTCGGACTTCGGACTTCGGATTCCACGCCGGACTTCACGCTGCCGCCGTTTCACATTCGCCCTTGAGAACCGGTGCCTGAGTTCAGAAACTCCCTCCGATGTTCACTCTCCTTCATGCTCATGCGGGATGCCGCCGGGCTGGGCCGGCCCTGCTGGCGCTGCTGCTCGTCGCGGCGGCGGCGCGCACGTTCGCCAGTACCCCCGAGGAGCCGACCAACCGGGTTGCTTGGACCCTGGCGCTGGGGCACTGGCCGTCGGTGCGGACCGATTCATCGCCGGCGATCGCGCCCGACGGGACGGTTTACATCGGTTGCCTGGACGGGCGGCTCTACGCGGTGACTTCCGGCGGCGTTTTGAAGTGGGAATTCCGCACCGGCCGCGACGTCCGCTCCTCGCCCGCGATCGCCGCCGACGGGACCATCTACGTCGGCTCGCGGGACCGGCACCTTTATGCGGTGACGCCGGAAGGCCACTTGAAATGGCGCGTGCCCACCGGCTGGTGGGTGGACGCCTCGCCCGCCATCGCCAGCGACGGCACCATCTATTGCGGGTCATGGGATCGCAAGGTGTACGCGGTCACGCCCGACGGCCTGGAAAAGTGGAGTTTTGAAACCGGCGGCCCGGTGTTTTCCTCGGCGGCCGTCGGTCGGGACGGAACCATTTACGTCGGCTCGAACGACGGACAGTTCCGGGCGTTGACGCCGGATGGCCGGCTGCGCTGGGCGCTGACCACGGGCGGGCCGATCCTTTCCTCGCCCGCCATCGGCGCGGATGACACGATCTATTTCACCTCGACGGATGGGAAACTCTACGCGGCGGGCACGGACGGACGGTTGCGCTGGCAGTTAGCCACTGGCGGTTGGACGGAATCCTCGCCCGCCGTGGATGCGCAGGGCCGGATTTTCGTTTGCGCCGACCGATCGCTGTGGGCCGTCTCGGCCGAAGGAAAGAAGCTTTGGGAGAACACGACGCCCGGCTATATCACCACCAGCAGTCCAGCGCTCACCGCTGATGGGTTGGTCTATGTCGCCTGCCGCAACGCCAATTTCTACGCCATCGCCGCCAACGGGAAAATGGTGCGCTTATGGCAACAGTTTCTGGAATCACCCAACTCCTCGCCGAACCTGCTCGCGGACGGAGCCATCGTGGTCGGGTGCGGCGGATACTCGTTCTTTGCCATTCGGGCGACGAACGCACTGGCGACCTCCTCCTGGCCATTGTTCCGTGGCAATCGGCGGCACACTGGCAATGTCACAGACAACCGCTGAAAGGGGAGCGAACGATTCCTCCTGGAGACAACTTGAGGCGGGGGGGGACCCAATCGGGGTATCTCGGCGACGAAGCCAGTCAAATTCTCCGTCAACCATCTGGCAGCGGGGCCAAGATTGGCGCGCAGGCTCAGACATCCTGAGCCGCTGCCTTGGCTAAAGTGGGAGCGAGGAATTGGCGTGGGATCCCTCTCCCTGTCCTCCCCTTCCGAAGGGGCACTGCCATCTAGTTAAGCGGTTGATGAGGAATGGTATGTACAACGTATTTACGATGTGTACAGGGAGTGGCCATGCAAACACCCTTGGCGGCTATTCCAGATTACTTGGTGCCGTTGATCGACCAGTTGCGCGCCCGCCTGGGCGATCCCGACTTCGTGGCCTGGCACCGGCGTTGCACCAGTGACTTCACCCGCCAACGCAGCCTGACTTTTCCGGCCGTGTTGCTGCTCCTCCCCCAG
>CAINDV010001069.1 GCA_903847485.1 uncultured Verrucomicrobiota bacterium | reverse complement strand
TTTGGCCCGCATACCCAGGGCGTTGCCCTGGGCTGAGGGATGACGGCCCTTTGGGCCTGAGCGGGGGCGGGTTCATAATTCCCCGCGGAAGGCGCGGTGCTGGAGGGTGGCGAAGAGCGCGTCCAGCTCCGCCAGCGACGCACGGTGCGCCGTCTTCAGCGCCTCCACCGCCGTCACTCGCCGGGCGAATTCGCGCTGCAATGTGATGGGGGGAAGCGGGACTGGAATCGCGCCGAGGCTTTCGGTGTTGATGTTGAATTGTCCCGCAGAAGTTTTGGACCGAGACCGCAATTGCCGTCGGCCTTCGTCGCCCAAAAGATATTCGCGCAGGAACACGGACGCGATGTTGGTCGCAGCAAGTCGCGCTCGAATCAGATAGGAGGCAAAGATGAACTCGTTGCCCGCAAAGCCGGATGTCGCTGCCGCCTTGCTGTCGAACACTGCGCAGCGACCGACGAAATCAGGATTCCCGTTCGTGCGAACAAAAAGCAGGTCGCCATCGCAGAGTCGCAGCCGTTCAAACTCGGCGGCATCAACCGGCACGAGCTTCAAATTCGTCAGGTCAATCGTGCCGCCGGCAACATTTGGAATTCGCAAGGCTGGCTTTCCTTGGTTCGCCGACTTGTTCGAGCTTCCGTAGCGGAACTCTGCAACCAAATCGCCGAGCGTCTTCATCGGCCAGCCTTTCGGGTTGGTGGCGGGGTCGCCGAAGAGGTCGAGGAAGAGGGATTGGGTGAGGGAGTCGAGTTGGGCGAGGGCGGCGCGGCGCTTGGCCCGCAACGCCTCCGCCCGGTCCAGCACCTCCGCTATCCGCCGCTGCTCCGCCAGCGGCGGCAGGGGGAGCGGGAGTTTGAGGCAGCGGTCAGTGTTGAGATTGGAAATGTTCGTCGTCTGCTGCCCGAAGCTCCGAAGCGTGGTCTGAATCCGGTCGGACGAAAACCATCGGAAGAGAAAGCGCGGTTCAACCTTTGCGCGCTGTGGGCGAAGGACGGAGACGAAGCCACCGAAGCTTGTGCGTCCGGTCAGCTCGGGAATCCAGCAGCATTTCCCGACGAGATTCCAACTGTTGGCGCTGGAAACCAAAACGTCGCCAGCTTGGAGAAATTGGTCTTCCCGCCTGACGAACTGCTCCCCGACTGACCAGACATCGGACAGGTCCAATTCCGCCTGCACGTTCTTGGTTCGCATACACGCAACCGAGCCCGGCGTTCGGGTTGGCACAACGTCGTCCGGCTTGAAATTGATGCCGCGCACGAACTCGGCGACATCGCCAAGCGCGACGGTTTTCCATTCATCCTTCGTCATTCGACCTTCGGCCCTCACTTCAGCATCCCCTCCAGTTCCTTCATGCCCTGCTGAATCTCCGCCTCCAGTTGGCCGAGGGCTTTCAGCGCCAACGGCGCGTCATCCCTCAGCCCAGCCCAACGGGCTGGGTATTCGTGCCAACAAATCATGCGGCCTGAAAGGTCGCGATATTCCGCCCCTTCAGGGCGGATGAAATTCTGTGGGAACGTCAACCCAGGGCGTTGCCCTGGGCTGAGGAATGACGGCCCTTTGGGCCTGTGATGGGCGCGGCGGTTCATTTCAACATGCCTTCCAATTCCTTCATCCCCGTCGTGATTACTTTTTCCAACGCGGCGAGGCTTTTCAAAATCTCGCCCGGCGGGCGGTGCGCGACTTCGGCGTGGACGACTTCCTTGTAGCGGTTGAGCGAGAGATCGTAGCCCTGCGCGGCGAGGTCGGCCCGGGGCACGCAGAAGCTTTGCGCGGTGCGCGGGCGGGCGAGTTCGGAGTTTTGCGGCGCAGCCGCCTTGGAGTGCGCCAGCCCTCTGGCGCTTTTCGATGCGCTCGGGACATCCGAAAGCGGCAGAGGGCTGCCGCAGTCCAAGGCGCCTTCGGCGCGGTGAAGACTGCGCCACCTTGTCAGAATATCCGGCAGGTTGTTCTTGGCGTGGTCGGCGGCGGTGAGCGCGGTCCGGGGCACTGGGCCGAGCTTTTCCGGCGGGAGGAGTTCGGTGCGTTTGTCGTCGAGCGACATGCCGTCGGCATCCACGTCGTAGAACCAGACGTGGTCCGTGCCGCCGGAGTTGGTCTTGGTGAAGAGGAGGATGGCGGTGGAGACGCCGGCGTAGGGCTTGAACACACCGCCGGGCAGGGAGATGACGGCGTCGAGTTTCTGTTCCTCGACGAGGAGCTGGCGCAGGGTCTTGTGCGCGTTGGACGAGCCGAAGAGCACACCGTCGGGCACGATGACGGCGGCGCGTCCGCCGGGCTTGAGCAGGCGCAGGAAGAGGGCGAGGAAGAGGAGTTCGGTCTTCTTGGTCTTGACGATTTGCTGGAGGTCCTTGGCGCAGTTCTCGTAGTCGAGCGAGCCGGCGAAGGGCGGATTGGCGAGGACGAGGGTGTATTTTTCCTCCTCGCCCGCGTGGTCCTGCGCGAG
>CAINDV010001068.1 GCA_903847485.1 uncultured Verrucomicrobiota bacterium | reverse complement strand
CTACGGGGCTTGGGATTTCTGGGCTGGGCGTGGCTATAAACATGGCGCTCCTACGGAGCTGGCAGTGAACGGCGCTTGCCTTAACTAAACGGCAGTGCGGCAGCGGCCGGGGTATCGGCTCCGCCGAGTCGGAAAACGTCAGCACAAAACGTGCATAGAATGGCGGTAAGGATCATGGTTTGTTTCATGGCTTGCATTGTCGAATTGAGGTGGTACGCGGGCATTATAGTCGGGGCGTGGTTGCGGTTTGGTTTGGTGACGGTTGTCATCATTGTGGACGACCGGGTTTGTGTTGTTCTCAAATCAGTCTTGGGGTGTGATCATCCGAACTGGCCCGAATAGGCCCGATTTCATGAGCGGCGGAATCTTGTCGTAAACCGGCCGCGTCTTGCCGCTGGGAACTCGGCCGTAGGAACTATCCGACGTCGGATCGGTTTGAATCCGATCGAGGTTGCTGCGCGTAAAGCGACCCGACTCGGGCAACAGCGAATCTCCGTTGAGCCGGTTGGCCCAGAGGTTCGCAACCCGGATTTCCAACTGATTCGTGCCGGCATGAACCGCACCGGAAATTTCTATCCGATAGGGCGGCAGCCAGGTCAGACCGAGGCGCTTGTCGTTGAGAGTGACTTCGGCGATTTCGGACAAGTCGCCCAGTTCCAGGAAGAGTCGGTTCCGTTTTGCCAACGACTCCGGCAGCTCGAACTTCTTTCGATAGGTGGCGATTCCTGAGAAGAACCGGATCCCTTCGTTGTCGGACTCGGTCCAGCTTTGGAGTTTCGCGAAGTTTGTCACGCGCGGCGCGCCCCAGCCTTCCGGAAACTCAACTTGCCAGGGTCCGTCGAGGGTCAGCGGTGCGGGAGTTTCCGGTGCCACGAAGGTGTCGCGAGCGATGGCATCCAGCGCTGCGCCGGCTTTCCGGAACACGACAAACACCGAGCCTGACGGACCAAGTGTCACCGGCAGTTCGGTCTGGCCGCTGGCGACGCCTTTCCAATCGTGACAGGCGCTCCGGCGTCCCGAATCGGGCCACCAGAACTCGGGCGCCAGCCCGTTGGTTGCCGCCGCCACGCGGAACCGGCAGGTCAACGTCTGTGGATCCATCGTCTGGTTGCGGATGAAATAGAATTCTTCATCGGTGGTTTTCCGATGGATGAAGTCCAGCGGCCCCAAGTCGCCTTCACCGCGTCCGGCGATTTCAAAATCCCCGGCGACTCCGATTTCCCGGAGCGCCGCACTGCGATCGCTGGCAATGATAAACCGTCCCTGGCCGAGCTTTCGGATCAAGACTGCCGGTTGGTTTGGATCTGGCACTTCGCCGCGCCCCCAAAGTTCCTCGACCTGTCGCTCCACTTTTTGGGTTTCTTTCTGCTGATCTTTCAGGCCGGGAGCGCGGGTCGGTCGCTGGTGACCGATCACCGTTGCTCCGTCGGCCACCAGTGCGCGAATCTTGGCGAGCACCGCCGCTGGGATATGATCTTGCTCGGGCAGCACGAGCGCCGCATAACTCATCCCGTCCGGCAGCACAATCCGACCCTTCTCAACGCGCATCCGCTCCAGGATGACCTGCGACGAACAGACGTCATAATCGTGGCGCGGAGCGAGACCCTCCAGTAACGGCTTCTCCAGCACCCGGCACAGCGGTGGATAGAAGTTAGGCGCCTGATCGCCGTAGTAATAACAAACGTCGGCCACAAACCATCCCTGGCGAAGCATGTAAGAGCACCGCGCCAGGTAGTCCATCAACCCGCCAACCATCGGCCACCAGGTGGCGGATGGATTGATATCCGTGCCGGCATGGTAGGCCCAGCCCGGAAGCCCAGCCTCGGGCGGGGAGCTGGCAAACGTGTGCAACGAAAAACAATTTAACCCTTCGCACAGCGCCCGGTCGGCAAGTTTCTTGTGATTCAGCGGCCCATCAATCCAGCGCCGCCAAGTGGTGAACGACTCCGCGTCCACCAGACGTTTGTTGTAAACGTGCGCGGCCGAAGCGATCTCCTTGACCAGGAAGATTCCGCGATGTCGGTTCCAAAATTCCCCGCGTGGAATATCAACCGCCCCCAGCGCCTTGATTCCATCCACCGGATTGGAATCCCAAATCGGCGGCCCGGGACCACCCGACTCGGCGATGAGCTTGACTCCGTAGGCTTCGAGAAACTTCCGGCCAGTCACATAATGCGAGTCTATCAACAGGTCACTTACCAGCTTGCGCCAGTCATAAAGGAACTGCTCCTGGGCGGTGTGATCCGCCAGCTTCCATCCAGCGAGCACGGGTAAGAAAGACATCACCGGATAACCCGCCCGACGCTGGAACTCCGCAGCCATGATTTCGTTCCAAGGCGTAAACCCGTCGAGTTCCATGCTGTCGAACTCCAGCGTCTTGAAGCTGGTTCCCGCGAACGACGGGCGCCTCAGTTCTTGGAGAATCGTGGTGACTATGTAACGGAGATGAAACTCCGTGGCTCGCGGATCAAAGAAGTCTATCATCGGCCCACCGGAATTCGGACTGGGCACAATCAACTGCTGTCCGTGATTCGCACAGACAAAACGCAGGATGTCCCAATCGCCGGTCGGCACCTCCCAGTGCAACTTGCCATCGGCAACGATTCGCCTCGTTAGATCAACAACCTTGTTCACATCGGTGAGCGTTTTCGATTGATCATGAGGCACGGCCAGCACCGCAACTTCGCGGAGATAGATTGGCTGGCCATTCGCGTCGCGCGGACAAAGTTTCGGCAGCTCCGGCAGCGGCAACTTCGTCTGAAATCCCTTAGGCCCGCTCACCGTGGTGATTGACTGATAGAGTCCCTTGCCGGCGTGCTCCGGCGGAACCCAGCTCCCGCCCGCATTCCATCCGCTGGAAGCAACGATGCCGATCTCCAAGCCGAGGCGGTCGGCCTCGCGAATCGCATGGGCGATGAGCCGCGTGGACTCCGGTCCGAGAAACGCCGGCCCGGCTGGCACCCGCCGGTCGGGATCGGCGGCAGCGGCCACGTCCCAAATCTCGGCGCCGCGCATACCGCCGCGTTTCATCGCCTCCAAATCGCGGGTGATTTGCTCCCGGGTGATCGAACCGTTGAGCCAATCCCAGAACCCACCCGGCCGCACATGGACCGGCGGATCGGCAAACGCAATGGGCGAAAGCCGGTCCTGAGCCCGGCTCGGTTCGACCACATTCCCGGCGAGATTCGCCGCGCCGGAATTAATTTCACTGCCGAGCAAGAGACCGCCTTGCAAGGCGCAGGCAACCAGCAGAGCGGACGGAATCCGTCGGACGGCGCGTGAACATAGGGTGGGTGGATGGTGCTTCATGATGGTTGCGTTGACAGGGATTCTGGGAGCCGGTGCCAAAGGGTTGGCTCGAAGATTCATTCAACGCGGCCCCGGAGGCAGGTGTTCAGCGAGATAACGGGCAATCAACATGCGCACGTGAGCGAGCGACCCCTTGCCCTCAGAGAGCCCGTGATCGCGATTGGGATAGACGAAGTAGTCGAAGCGTTTGCCCAGGGCGATGAGCCGGTCCACCAGCCCTTCGGTAATCTCG
>CAINDV010001067.1 GCA_903847485.1 uncultured Verrucomicrobiota bacterium | reverse complement strand
CTTTGCCAATAACCCATGCGTTCAAGAAATTCGTGGCCCCGCGAATTTGCTGGGCCAGATGCCCCGATTTGCTCGCGGACGACCTGCGCCAAGCCGCATGAAACCGTCACTCGCCAGTACGTACAGTTGGAAGTTGTGCAGATGCGCCTTCTTGATGTCGCTCTGCGGGAAGGTCCGCAGCTTGGTAACGTTAGACTTAGCGTCCAGTCTGACAACTTCAATGAGGTGCGAATCCGACGGCGGCCCTGCTGGCCTACGAACACAAAATACACACGTCTCCACTGTCGCATCCTGAAAGACCTTCTTGGGAAGCTGAACTAGCTTCAACACCTCCGACTCCCCTGCAACCTTACGGCGGATTGCCTCGAAGCTTTCCAAAGAGGTCCATGTGTGTGGAACGATGAAGCTGAAGTGACCGCCTGAGCGCAGCAGACCAAGACCTCGCTCCATGAAGCACGAGTAGATGTCTGACTTGGCAACGAACGTCGTGAGCGTTCGCCAGAAGTATTGTTTGGCTTCCGGTTCCATCTTGTGGGGCCGGATGTAAGGCGGATTTCCCATGACCGCATCAAACCCACCCGCCTTCATGATGGCCGGAAATTGCACCGGCCAGTCGAAGGCATGGACGCGCACTAAGTCGTCGGGGATGACGGAGAAGTCGGAGGCGATAAGTGAGTTGCCGCATTTGATGTTGTTTTCGAGCGGCGGTAGGAGGGCGTCGTCGTCTCCGGGGAGCAGTTCGCGCTGGCGCTGGAGGGTGTGGCGGTCCTCGCCTTCCAGCATCTTGAGGTAGAGAGAGAGTTGGGTAACTTCCACGGCCTGCGGGTCCAGGTCCACGCCGTGGATGGTTTCGCGCAGGATGCGGCGCTTGGCCTTGGTGGTAAGGTGGACGGCGTTGCCCTCCAGCCAACACCAGTCGCGGTGTTGCTTGAGCCAAGCCGCCATTGTAGGAGACGACGTAAGGAGGCTCGGACTGGCTGGTGTCTCATTAAAGTCTCGTTACCTCGACTCCTACAAGGCTCGGCCGTAGGAGCCGACGGTAGGAGGCTCTTGCTTCTGGAATTCTCAGTTTTAGTCTCGTTACCTCGACTCCTACAGAGGTCGGTAGTCAGCCATTGCTGGCAGTGCTCGCACACCACCTCGAAGGCGCGGATGAGGAAGCTGCCGGAGCCGCAGGCGGGGTCGAGGAGGCGGAGCTGGAGGGCGTCCTCCGGCGGCCGGCCTGCGAGCAGCTTGCCCACGGTCTGGCTGACGATGTATTCAACGATGTAGCGCGGGGTGTAATAGACGCCGCCGGCTTTGCGGACTTCCGGCTTTTCCTCAATGGTCACGCCGCGTCCGTGCGGCCGGACGATTTTGCCGAGGAACCGCTCGTAAATGGTGCCGAGGATTTCGACCGGGATGTAGTTGAACAGGTAAGGCGATTCGTCGTCGCTCACATCCGCGATGAAGCCGGCCAGCCATTCGTCGCCGATGATGAGTTCCTCGCTGAAGTGCAACTTGAAGAGGTTGCCGTTGAAGAACGGAACGTGCGACGGCGGGCGACGGTCCAGAGCGCGGAAGTGGCGGACCATGACGCGCCAGAGGGAATCCTTGGGCGCTCGGATACCGCTGGCTCCGAAGCCGGCGGGCGGCTCTTCGCGGAATTCGAGCGGTTTCTGGTAGGACCGGGCACCGTCGTCCTTGTCGAAATTCCGCCGCCAGGCTTGCACGAGGGAATCCAACCGGGTGCCGGTGTCAATGTCGCGGTCTTCGCAGATGCGGAGGAAGAGGAGGCGGTCGAGGATGCGCTGGACGGCTTCGTTGAGGCGGGTGCCTTCGAGGAGGTCGGCGCGGTCGTTGTGCTTGAGCAAGTCGGCGGCGAGTTCGCGGCGGGCGGCGTCGAGCAGGCTGAGGAACTCGGCGTCCAGGGAGCGGGAGCGGTCGGGCTTGAGGAGCCATTGCTGGCGGGCCTTGCCCTTGCCGGTGGGGCGCTTGGGCAGGGACTCGATGAGCCGGTCAATGCTGCCGGCGGCGACCTGGTCGCGGGCGAGCAGATTCCAGATTTCCTGCGCGACGAGCGGAAGTTCGCGGAAGTGCCAGGTTTTCCAGAGGCCCACGAGTGGCTCGTCGGCCACGGGTTTGCCGCCGACGACGTAGAGCTTGAACTCCTCGAAGTCGGATAGGATGGCCAGCGGCAGGTCTTTGTTCCAGGAATAGCGTTTGGCCTGGAAGGCGTAGCGGGCGCTCAGTTCCTCGGCGGGTTTCTTGGCTTCGCAGACAAAGCGGTCGTGGCCCTCGGTGCGGAAGAGGTAATCAGCGCGTTTCTGCCGTCCGGCAATTTGGGTGCGGCTTTCGATCTCGACTTCCCGCCGGGTCTGGATGAGGCCGGCGCGGTTCTCCATGTCCCATCCGAGGGCGCGGAAGAAGGGGTTGAGGAAGTCGTCGCGGAGCTGGGCTTCGGCGTAACCGGGTTTCTTAAGCTCGGCCAAGCGCGAGCCGAACGACTCGACCAGGCGGTTTAGTTCGGCCTCAAAGGATTTGAAGGTGGCGGCATCAGGCATGGCGGGAGGGTTTTACGCTGGCGCAGGCAGTTTGACAAGCTGGCGATGACGAAGACGCGAACCGGTTCGCGCTGGACAGTGAGCCTTGCACGTCCGGTTCGAATGGGCGGGGCGGATGCCCTGCTTCATCCTTTCCTAACCCGCATCATTCCGGCTGCGGCTGTGAGGCGGCACGGCGCTTCCGGCCGGCGGCGCAGTAAAGGACGGGCAAGACCAACAGCGTGAGGAGCGTGTTGCTGGCGATGCCGCCGATGACGACAGTGGCCAGCGGGCGCTGGACTTCGCCGCCCACGCCGACGTTGACGGCCATCGGGACGAAGCCCACGGCCGCCACCAGCGCGGTCATCAGCACGGGACGCAGGCGCACTTGGCAGCCTTCCCGCACGGCGGTTTCGAGCGGGGTGCCGGCGGAGAGTTTCTGCCGGATGAAGCTCACCAGCACCAGTCCGTTGAGAATCGCCACGCCGCTCAGCGCCACAAAGCCCACCGCGGCGCTGACGGTGAAGGGCATGCCCCGCGCCCACAGCGCCAGCACGCCACCCACCGCGCCCAGCGGGATGCCCGTGGCCACGATGAGGACGTCGCGCGAGGATTTCAGGCTGAAGTAGAGCAGGATGAAGATCAGTCCCAGCGCCAGCGGCACGACGAAGCGGAGCTTGGCGTTGGCGCGCTCCATGTTCTCGAACTGCCCGCCCCATTCCAGGGCGTAGCCCTCCGGCAGCTTCACTTGCGCGGCGATCTTCTGCTGCGCTTCCGCCACGAAGCCCGCCACGTCGCGGCCCCGGGCGTTGCACTGCACGGTTATCCGCCGTCGGCCCCACTCGCGGTTGATTATGGATGGCCCTTCCGTCTCCACCACTTGCGCGACCTGATTCAGCGGCAGCACGGAGCCGGTGGCGGTCGGGATGAGCATGGCAGCCAGGGCGTCGGGGTCGGTGCGCTGGCGGTCGGGCAGGCGCAGTACCAACGGGAAGCGCCGCTGGCCTTCGCGGATTTCGCCAACGCGCCGGGTGCCGAGGGCTTCCACCACGTTCAACACTTCGCGCGTGGCGACGCCGTGGCGGGCGACGGCTTCGGGGTCCATCTTGACCTGCAAAATCAACTGCCCGGTGATTTGCTCGCCGGTCACTTCGCCCACGCCACGGATGCCGCCGAGTACGCCCTGAACTTCGTCGGAGAGCCGCCGCAGTTCGGCCAAGTCGTCGCCGTAGATCTTGATCCCGATGTCGGAACGAATGCCAGCGATCAACTCGTTCATCCGCATCTCGATGGGCTGGCTGAAGGCCACCGTCATGCCGGGGAACTTGGTGAACAACGCGCGCATCTGCTCCACCAACTCCGCCTGGGTGCGGGCCTTCTTCCACTGCGAACGCGGTTTGAGGGCGAGGAAGAAATCGGACAGCTCGATGCCCATCGGGTCGGTGGCGATCTCGGCGCTGCCGAGGCGGGTCCAGATGTTGGTGATCTCGTCGGGGAACTCCGCGAGCAACAGCTTTTCGATGCGGTCGTTGTAGGCCACGGCTTCCTCCACGGAAACGCCGGCCAGCCGCACCGAGGTGCCGACGATGGCGCCTTCGCCGAGTTTCGGCAGGAATTCGCCGCCCATCCGCGTGGCCAGGGCCGCCACCGCCACCACCAACGCCACGGCGCCCAGCAGCGTGACGGCGCGGAAGCGCAGCGCGAAGCCGAGCACCGGCGCGTAAATCCGGTGCGTCAGCCGCACCAGCCAAGGCTCGGTTTCCTTGACGTGCTTCGGCAGAAAGAAGCTCGCCAGCACGGGCATGAGGGTCAACGCCAGCAGCAGCGAGCCGGCGAGGGCGAAGATCATCGTCAGCGCCATCGGCTGGAAGAGTTTACCCTCGACGCCCTCGAGGGCGAGGATGGGCAGGAAGACGATCAGGATGATGCCGACGCCGAAAGCCACGGGACGGGCCACCTCGATCGGTGCGGAGGCCAGCGTCTCGTCGCGCTCGGCAGGCGTGAGCGCGCGGCCGAGTTCCCGCTGCCGCTCGGCCAGGCGCCGCAACGTGTTCTCAATCATCACCACTGAGCCGTCCACAATGAGGCCGAAGTCCACCGCGCCCAGGCTCAGCAGGCTGGCGGAGATGCCGGCTTGCAGCATCAAGTTGCCCGCGAACAGCATCGCCAGCGGGATGGCCGACGCCACGACGAGGCCCGCGCGCAGATTGCCGAGGAAGGCGAAGAGCACCGCCACCACCAGCAGCGCGCCCGCCAGCAGGTTGTGCTGCACGGTTTCAATCACCTTGTCCACCAACTCCGTGCGGTCGTAGAGTACTTCCACGCGAACGTCTTTGGGCAGGGTCTTCTGCACCTCGGCTAGCTTCTCTTTCAACCCGCGGGTGACGACGGCGCTGTTTTCGCCCATCAGCATGAAGCCCAGCCCGAGGACGATCTCGCCCTTGCCAGCGCCGGTCACCGCGCCGCGGCGGATCTCGTGGTCTACGCGCACTTCCGCCACGTCGCCGACACGCAGCGGCACGCCGTTGTGGGCGGTGATGACGATGTTGGCGATCTGCGCGACGTTGGTCGTCAGGCCAAGGCCATGGACCAGCAGCGATTCGCCGCCACGCACCACCTGGCCGCCGCCGACGTTCTGGTTGTTGGCCTCCAGCGCCTCCGCCAATTGCTCCAGCGTGAGGCCGTATTTCAGCAACCGCTGCGGCTCGGTAATGACGTGAAACTGCTTTTCCAATCCGCCCCAGGTGTTGACCTCGGCCACGCCGCGCACCTTGCGCAACTGCGGTTTCACCACCCAGTCCTGAATCTCCCGCAGCTCGGTCAGGGTGCGAGCGGGGTTGTCGGAGCGGACGACGTAATGGAAGACTTCGCCCAGCCCGGTGGAAATCGGCCCGAGTTGCGGCCGCTGGATGCCGGCTGGCAATTCGACCGTCTGCAACCGCTCGGTGATGAGCTGCCGCGCGCGGAAAATGCTGGTGTCGTCGTCGAAGGTGGCGACGACCTGCGACAGGCCGAACTTGGAGACGGAGCGGACGTTGACGAGGCCTGGCAAGCCGCTGACAGCCAACTCTGTCGGGATGGTGATTTGCGCCTCGGCCTCTTCGGCGTTGAGGGCCGGTACGGTGGTGTTGATCTGGACCTGCACCGGCGTGGTGTCCGGAAAGGCGTCGATCGGCAGGCGCGTCAGGGCGCGCCCGCCCACCAGCACGAGCACGGCGCCGAGCACCGAGACCAGCAGGCGGTTACGGAGCGAAGAGGTGATGAGCCAGTTGAGCATGACGGTGGGTGGTGACGGGATTAGCGGTGGGGGAAGGCGGCGAGGCGGGAGGGGGTGAAATCCGAAGTCCGAAAACCGAAATCCGAAGGAAATCCGAAATCCGAAACTCGAAATCCGAAGCGCGGTGGATCGACGCGCTGGGCGCAATTCCACGAGCAGCGCCAAGCCCGACTCAGCCGGGCCACTCTTCCGTCTCCAGAATCACAAAAGCGCTTCGCTGCCGGACGGCGCTTCGGACTTCGGATTTCGGAGTTCAGACTTCCTTCGGATTTCGGATTTCGATATTCGGATTTCACGTTGTGGCTATGTGAGCGCTTCAGTTTCCCCTCCCCTCCCGCCACTTCAATCATCCGCGCATCCGGCGCCGAGCTTCGAAATCAGCAGCGCCGACTTGAGCGGGAAGACGTGGTTCACCGCCACGACCTCGCCGGGCTTCACGCCCACGACCACTTCCACCAAGTCGCCTTGCCGCGCGCCGAGTTGCACGACGCGGGCGTCGAAGAGGTCTTCACCCAACTTCACAAAGCAGAAGGTCCGGCCCTCCACGCGCTGGATGGCACCTGACGGCACCAGCATCGCACCCTCCTTGGTTTGCGTGATGATGCGGGCCTGGGCGAACATCCTGGCCCGCAGGGAGCCGTCGGGGTTGGTCACTTCGGCGCGGGCACGGGCCATGCGGGTGCGCTCGTCCACCTCCGCGCCGATCCACGTCAGGCGGCCGGTGAACTCGCGGCCCGGCAGCGACTCCACCCGGAGCGACACCGTCTGGCCCACGCGCACGCGTGCCAGCGCCGACTCCGGGATGTTCAGCATCGCCCACATCACCGAGCGATCCACCAGCGTGAAGAGCGGCCGGCCGGCCTCCACCAGCGCGCCGCGCACGGCGGTCCGCTCGACAATCTCCCCGGCGAACGGCGCCCGCACTTCCATCAGCACCTGCTCCAGCGGCTTGCCGACGAGCACGTCAATCTGCTCCTCCGTGAAACCGAACGTGCGAAGCTGCTGGCAAGCGGCGCGGTGGTCGGCCTCGGCTTGCTGCAAGTCCTTCTCGGCCGTCACCCGCTCGGCGCGCAGTTTGCGCTCGCGGTCCAACGTCTGGTGACTCAGCACCGCCTTGGCCACGGCTTCGGCAATCGCCGCGGACCAGAGCTTCGTCACCGGTTGCTTCTCCTCCACCTTGTCGCCCAGGTCCACCGACACCTCTTGGATGATGCCCGCCACCGGCGCCGCGATCTGGGCCAGCTTGTTCTGGTTGAAGGCCAACTCGGCGTAGCACTCCACGGCGTCGTCCACCTTGCCGACGGTGGGCGTGGCGGTCTGCACGCCAGCGATGGCAGCCGAATCGCTCGCGGCCAGGCGGACCTTCATCCCCTCGCCGGTCTTGAGCTGCGTCAGCAACTGCGGCTTGCAGATGCCGCACTCGTCGAGCGGCATGTTGTGCTCCGGGCACATCTTGCGGCCCGGCGCGGCAGTCTCCGCAGCGCCTTCCGCCGCATGACCGTGTCCGGCGTGCGGGTCGGCGGTGGCAGCTTCGTCATGTTTCGAGCAACCGGCCCAGAGGGCAACGGCGGCGAGGAGGGGGAGGATGAGGGGTTTGGTGATGGAGTTCATGGGAGGGAGAGGAAAGTCGAATGCCGAAAACCGAAATCCGAAAGAAATCCGAAATCCGAAACTCGAAATCCTAACTTGGCGAAGCCAGAACCCAAGGAGCGCGGCTGTGTCCGAAGGACCAGCCGCAGCGCGTTGGCGGGCCGCTGCGGCTGGTCCT
>CAINDV010001066.1 GCA_903847485.1 uncultured Verrucomicrobiota bacterium | reverse complement strand
GCGCGGCGAGTGTGCAATACCTGCGCTGCGGACGCTTCTATGTCATCGTCGCGACCCACGGCGAGCATCCGTTCTTTGCGGCGGAGGGGAGGCAGGTGCATGACTTCCGGCGGCGTCCGCTCTTCTGCGAGGGCTATTCCATCGGCTGCCGTCGCGCGCACGGCGGCGGCGCCTGGCACGCCTCGGTGCGCATCCAACGCGAGCGTTGTGGCGAAGAGAAAGCCCGCCTCGCGGCGCTGGCGCTAACGTGTTCCGTCGAAGAAATCGCCGCTGAGCTGCGAGGGCTACGGTGGGAGCCCTACGCGCCGGTGCGCGAGCAATTGCACGGCCTGCTGCGGTCAATCAACCGTCGTCGCAAAGCTGCCGGTCTGGAGTTGGTGCCCTCCGGCGCGCTTTGGTGGCGCCGCCGTCCCGTACGGCCTTTCGAGTGAAACTGCTCGCGAACGGGACGGAAACTTCCGATCCTTCGCTACTTCGAAGCGGCTAAAGCGCCCGTGTTACAGGCTGAAGTAGCCAGCCTCGCGGAGGGAGGTAAAATCGCGTGGCCGCTCGTCGGTGCGTTTGCCGAGGATGACATGATCGAGCACCTCAATCTTCAACAACTGGCCGGCGCGGATAAGGTCGCGCGTGACTTTGATATCAGCCTCGGAAGGGGATGAGTCCCCGCTGGGGTGATTATGCACAAGGATAATGGCAGCCGCATTCTTCAGTATAGCTAATGAGAATACATCCCGTGGATGCACCAACAGTGTATCCAGCGTTCCTTGCGAGAGGTTCTGCACCCCGATGAGCCGGCGGCGCGAGTTCACGAAGATCACCTGCAAGTGCTCCACCGTGTAGGCGCGATTCTGCTCCCGCAAGAGGTCCGCCACGCGCTCCGGCGTGTCCAGGACGGGGCAACTCGCGTAGGACTCGCGCGACAGCCGCTGCGCCAGGAGAAAGGCCGCTTTGATCGCCGCCGCTTTGGACTCGCCTATCCCTTTCACCAATTGTAATTCGTCAAAGGACGCCTGCGCCAAGCTTGTCAGCGCTCCATACTGCTGCACCAATGTCTCGGCCACCTTCATCCCGGCCAGATACGCGAGCAGATCCTTGTTACTGGCATGTTCCAATGGTTCCATACATCCCCTCCCAACGGCGCGAGCTTAACATTGTTTGCTCCACAATGAAACGGCGTTGGCGGAAGAATTGACCAGGCATTCCGGGCACTTGCGGCAGGGCCGAAGCCGGCAGGTCTTTCCCACCGCGCCGGGCCTGTTGACTAAGAACCGCTGTTTGAGGCATGACTGGGGTTGGGTAGAAGTGGAACGGGGAGGTTTCTGAGGTTCATGCACGGCGCAGCCGGTTCGGCTCGCCCTCTTTCTCCAAAGTAGTTTCTCCCGCTCAGCACGCGCCCTTGTGGGACTGCGCGCGGCGGGGAGAATTCTCCTGTCCGAAAATCGGTGCCGCCTGGCGCCGGATGGGAGAACGGATTACACACAGCGCAAACCGGCTCAAACCCGG
>CAINDV010001065.1 GCA_903847485.1 uncultured Verrucomicrobiota bacterium | reverse complement strand
TGGCGGGCAAGGCCCTCTATAAGTTACGGCAGCAGACCGTGGAGCCGTGTTTGGGGTTTTCCAGTTGGTGCTGGGGTGCCGGCCATTCCGGCTGCGGGGGCAGGTGAAAGCCGCGTTGGAATGGACCCGGGGCTGCCTGGCGAACCCTGTCCATGAAATGCCTATAAGTATTGCTCCATAAGGAGGCGTAGGAGGGCCAGGGCTGACCCGTAGCAGGTCGCGCGCAGGAGGTGGTACCGTAGCCAACGGAGGAACTGCAGACTAAGCTCCGTGGGCCGGTAGCGGGCCTGATAGAGGGCTCTGGGGAACGCGCGTCCAGCGGCTTTAGCTTTGGCTACGCGCCGGTCCAAGTCCTTGTGATAGGCGGTGATGACTTTGGTATCTGCGATAGCCGCTTCGGTTTTGCGAGTGGCGTTGAATAGCTGCCGTAAGTTATGCGCACGGCATAGGACGATGGCTTGGCTGGTTTTGGCCGTGTTACTCTTGCCCCAGGCTTTGCGCTCGTCGAGTTTTTGTTCTGGCTGGTCAAAGGTCTGCTCGATCCGCCAGCGCAGGCGGTAACACTCACTGAGCACGCCGGGCGGCAGGGTCATTCATTAGTCAGGAGGGAGTGGCTTTCGTCGCGGTCGGGAGCGTGGGCGGTAAGCTTGCGCCCGGTGCCCCGGGTGTCCTTGAAGGTAACGGTTTCGTCGCTGATGATTAGTTCATTGGCCGGGTTAGTGCGAGCAATGGGCCGGGCGCGTGTAGCTACCGGGGCGAGGGTGTCCTGCCAGCGGGTAATAAGATAGCTGCTTTTGCTTGAGATTGCAGGCGTATTGGAAGTCGATGACGGCACTGTCGTAAACGTACAAGGTGTGTTGGCCTTTGGTGGCGCCGCAGCGGAGGTCTGCGGGGGCCTAGGGGAAAGTATGAAGTATGAAGGCTGAAGGATGAAAGTCGAAGGAACCACTTTTTTTGGTTCTTCCAAGTTTAGCGTTGAGAATTTCAATGAGTAGCTGGATAGAGGCTGAGGCCGCCGAGATGGAAGAAGATGTCCGTTTTGAATCGTTCCGGGTTGCGATACCTATAGGCTTGTTTCACCAGACTTTGAATCTTGTTATTCAATCCCTCGATGCTGCCGTTGCTCAAGCGGTGCTCGAAGAGAGGCACGAGGTTGTTCAGGTGCCGCTGGAACATCCGCACCACTCGCTTCACCGGTGCCAGCCGGCTGCGCATGGCCCAGTCATACCAGCGTCCAAAAAAACCCCGTCCGTCCCCCCCACTCTCACCGTCCCGGAAGTCCCGGAACCTTTCCTTGAGCGCCCATGCCCGCCCGGTCTGGAGCTTCGGTTGCTTGAGTCGCTCAAGCTCCGCCGCCCGCTCCGGCGGCAGGTTTTCCTCGCCCTAGAGCCACCACTGTTGGCTCCCGCTCAAGGTCCGCTTTCCCGCTGCCATCAAGCCCCGGGGTTCGGCTTGGCGCACCTCGTTGAGCGCCGCGTTCATGTAGCTAACGAGGTGAAAGGGATCAGGCACGATGCTACCCGCTGCCACGGGCACAGGTGCCAGAGTCGAGTTGAAAAAGGGTTCCCATAAAGCCATCCCCACGGCCTCGACTTCGGTTCGTTGCTGCGGAGTGAGGCTCTGCCAACAGGCGTCGAGCGTCTCCCGTTTGCGGCCCGCGCCCACCTATTCCACCGTGGCCGAGTGCCCCGCCGCCACGCTGGCCACGATCGTCAGATAGTTCTGTCCACGGCCGGCGCTCTTCTCATCCACGCAGAGGCGCGCGGGGGCGCTGACGGGCTGGCGCGCCAGTCCCCGGACTCCGGCGCGCTGCTTGATCCCAGCGGCCGCCGCCCAACTGATCCCCAACAACTTACAGGCACCCAGCACCAAGCACTCCAGCAGCACATCAAGGGCGAGCCGTTCAAAGAGGTGGGTGAAGCGGGAGCGGGGCACGGCTCAAGGCACGGCTACCTGCTGGGTGCCAGGTTCTAGACACTGCACGCGCCGTTCCTCCTGCCCGTGCCCCTGCCTCTGCTGGCCGCAGGTCGGGCAGCCCCACACTGTCTCCAGGCACCGTACCTCGACTTCAATCCCCTGCGCCTTCCGCTGCAAGGTCGCTCGGCCCACCTCCCACGGCCCGGTCAAGCCCAAGAGTTGCTGATAAAGTTGGATGTCTTGCATCCGCCCATTCTGCTTGCACTCAATGAAAATCCCGACGCTAAAGTCGGAAGAACCCCTTTTTTCAGCCTTTAGCCGTCGTGGGTGGCGTGGGCGATCTTATGGCCGTCGGCCGCCCAGACTTCCCCACCCTGGAGTTCGGGCAAGATGGCGAGGAGGTCGTCCTGAGCACGCAGGTTAAGGAGGTGGTTAGTGCGCCGGTGCCGGGCGAGGTCTTGCATCATGGCGAGTCGCCGGTGACTGGAGAGGGAGGCGAAGTAGTTACTGCGGGTTAGTCCGGGAACCTGGGGAAGGGCCTGCGTTTGGAGGAGGTCGCGGCCATTGGCGGGGGCTCGGAAGGCGCGCCAGACCCTGAGGAAGGCGAAGGTGAGGTCGTCTAAGCTGTGGCATGGGCGGGTAACATCCGCCGTTTCGAGAATGACTCTAAGTGGCGGGAAGAAGACGTCGGTGAGGAGTCGCTGCACCGCTTCCGGCAGGAGGGGAACGACGGTGTTATTAGTGGACACAGTGGGTTTTAAGGATTGGTTTCTAGAAGTATTGGACATGTCCATAGCCTGCGCGCAAACCTCAGAAGAGTAAAGCTTTATCTGGCTTGTAGGCGAAATAATACGGGGCTAACCTTAAGTCAACTGGAGGGCATTTGGGGACGCCCAATGGCCGCTGGGAGCGACCTTGCCGGTGCGGGCAAGGGGCCGGCGGAACCGCGCTGGCCGCGCCGTTTCCATTACTCCCGCCGGGGCCTTAGCGGGCTGGCCGCTCCGCCCGGCGCGCGGGGCGCGGTCAGGCCGGTTAGTTGACTTAGTAACTCACCGGTGGTGGCAGCTTGGTTAGTGGCGGCGCGGGCGCAGTAAGCCGGCGCGGACGATTAGTGTCGGGCCGTGCGCCCATCGCGTCCTGGGTTTGCTGCAGCCTCATCTAGCCATGCGCCAAGCCACTGGCAGATAGGGATAAGGCCACATTTTGCGAGCACCCTGACAGCCTGTGGGAGCGCGCCGGAGGGCCTGGAGACGCCATGAAGCGGGAAATTCATAGACAGGGTTCTTCCTTGCACAAGGGCAATGTGGTGACCACCTGGCTCAAGACGCAGGGGCGGCTCAAGTTGTTCTATCATCCGCCCTACCACCCGGAATTGAACCTAAAAAAGCAGTTAAGCCGCAAAAGAACGTATAGAATCAATTATTTACAGGTAACTGCCGGCTCTCCCATTAGGTGTGTCTAAGATTATGCGCAAGCTGTTTTCTTTGTGTTCTCTGTGTTCTTTGTGGTTAATCAACTGCTCTTTCTAGGATTATCCGCCCGAGGTCACGCTGCGGCTGATCCTGGACCATCATTCCGCGCACATTTCCAAGGAGACGAGGGCTTGTCTGGCGACACGCCCCACCCGTTTTCTCTACGTGCATACGCCCAAACACGGGGCGTGGCTGAACCTGGTGGAGCCCCTCTTTGGCAAGATGGCACGGCCCTTCCTGCGCGGGCTGCAGGGGGCCAGTTGGGGCGAGTTGAAAGCTCGTATCCTGCAAGGGATCGCCGAGATCAACCACGCCCCAGTGGGGCATCGCTGGCGCAAATATCCGGCCCTGGAACCGGCCAAGTGAGTGTTCACATATCACAGGAACGATGTACTAGTGCTTACTTGCAAAGTTAAACGATATGGTGCATGGTGCGACGCATGGTGAGAGATGCTCCCGCAATCAGTTGTGGTCCGGAGGCCCGACAAGCCCTGGAACGGTTGGCCGGCAGTCGCACCGAATCGCAGC
>CAINDV010001064.1 GCA_903847485.1 uncultured Verrucomicrobiota bacterium | reverse complement strand
CGTTGATGAGGTCCGGGCTGTTCTTGATCATCGCCTGGAGCCGGCGGATTTCGGTCTCCTCCTCGTCAATGACGACGGAGGTGGCGCCGGCTTTCCTCGCGCCGCCCGCGAGAGTGGTTTGCGCCACGGATTGCAGCACCTGGAGGCGGGCTTGTTGCAGGCCGAGGATGAAGTCCACGCGCTCGGAAATTAACGCAAGCTGCTTCTTCAATTCTGCCTGTGCTTCACTCAAGTTCGGCTTGTCGGGCAGGTTGTGAAGATCGAGGCCAGGACCGATCGCGATCGCATAGGCCCCTCTCAAATCGGCAGTGGGATCAGCTTCCAACTTCGCCGCTTGCTTCTGGAGTCTCGGCAGGTGCAGCAGCATGTTCTTCAGGTCGCCGTCCGGGAAGAAGGCTAGCACGGCGCGGGCTTGTTTCTCAGGATCGTTCTTGAGTTGCTCGATACCGGCAAGCTGGCTGGCGAGCTGGGCGGCTTCGTCCGAAGCGTCGCCGGTGGCGGACGTGCCCGCTCCGGCTTGGAGGTCCAGCGCGGCCAGTTGCTGGCGCAGCCGCAACACCTGCTGTTCGCGGGCGCGGAGATCGGTCGTCGTGAGCGGGCCGCCGACTTCCAACAGCTTCTTCACGTCGCTCACGTCATGCTCGGCGAGCTTGATTTGCTCCTCGATCAACTTGGCCTGTTCCAGTCGCGCGGCGCGGGAAACAGTCGGCGCGCCCGGAGTCGGCGTGGTGGGCGCTGGCGGCACGCCCATGCCGACGAGGTTCTGCCGGCTGAGCGTGGCGAGTTGCTGCTGGTCGGCGAAGTCACGGAGGACGCGCTCGTATTGGGCGGCGGCTTCGTTCGTCTGGCCCTGCTTGCGGAAACACTCGCCGAGGCGGAAGACGGCGGTGGCGGCGAGCGCGCGGTCCTTGTCGAACTGCTTCGCCAGCGACTCGTAGGCCGCGATGGCGGCGGGCAGGTTGCGGTTGGCCTCCTCCTCGAACAGCCCCCGCTGCAAGGCGGAGGAAAGGTCGTTCGTCGCCGCGGAGGCGGCGAGGAAAGGAAGAATGAAGAATGAAGAATGAAGAAGGAAGCAGAGGCGGCGAGCGGTGGTATTCCAGAGCGCTGCGGTCGTCTGCCAGATCGGCTGGTGGCGTAGATTGGTCGTGTTCATGGCGTGAGTATGGCGGAAAAGGTTATTCGTGGTGTCATGGTTCTGTAAAATCCGGGTCTGACGAGCTTTTCTTCAAAACTTCAAACCTGGTAGGGCGAGGCTCCTGCCGAGCCGCGATGGGGCGCTGAATTCCGAGGCTCCGCCGGAGCGTCGCCCTGCCGTTTCGCTCAGGATTAGGGGGTAACTGAGCCGTATCCATGCGGTAGGACAGGCGTCGCGCCTGTCTCTGATATCGTCTGAGAGGCCTTTTCCGGGTGAATTCTGATGGACGTGAACTGTCATCTTTTAGTGAGGCAAGGGGATGAAGATGGAGACAGGCGCGACGCCTGTCCTACGCCGGCGGCCACGCCTTCGGCGTGG
>CAINDV010001063.1 GCA_903847485.1 uncultured Verrucomicrobiota bacterium | reverse complement strand
GCTTATCGCCAAGCGCATGATCGAAATCGCCCGCGCCGAGAAAGCCGACGCCATCGCCCACGGCGCCACCGGCAAAGGCAACGACCAGGTCCGCTTCGAACTCACCGCCGCCGCCCTCGCGCCCGAACTCGACGACATCGCCCCCTGGCGCGAAGCCCGCTTCCGCGACGAATTCCCCGGTCGCGCCGAAATGATCGCCTATTGCGACGAAAAGAAGATTCCCGTCCAGGCCAGCGCCAAGAAGCCCTACTCCATGGACCGCAACCTTCTCCACATCTCCTTCGAGGCCGGCATGCTGGAAGACCCCTGGATGGACGCCTTTTCCGAAAAGAACAAAGACATGTTCAAACTCTCCGTCGCCCCCGAAGACGCGCCGGACAAGGCGGAATACGTCACCCTCGACTTCGTGCAAGGCAACTGCGTCGCCGTCAACGGCAAGCCGCTCACCCCGCTCGCCGTCATGCAGAAGCTCAACCAGCTCGGCGGCAAACACGGCGTCGGCCGCGTGGACATGGTGGAAAATCGCTACGTAGGCATGAAATCCCGCGGCGTCTATGAGACCCCCGGTGGCACCATCCTGCACTTCGCCCACCGCCAGGTCGAATCCCTCACCATGGACCGCGAGGTCATGCACCTGCGCGACTCGCTCATCCCGAAGTATGCCGAGCTGGTATATTACGGCTACTGGTTCGCGCCCGAGCGGCTCGCCCTGCAAGCGCTCGTCACCGAGAGCCAGAAGAACGTCACCGGCACCGTCCGCGTGAAACTCTACAAAGGCAACCTCATGGTTGCCGGCCGCAAATCCCCCGTGAGCCTCTACAACCCGCACATCGCCACCATGGAAGCCGATCCGACGAAAGCCTACGACCAAGGCGACGCCACCGGTTTCATCCGGCTCAACGCCCTGCGGCTGAAAGTCGCGGCGAAGGTGCATGGGCCGAAGAAATCGAGCTAGATTCCACCTGTGCTTACTAGGCTCAAAGTCAATGGCTTCAAGAACTTGGTGGATGTGGACATCCGCTTTGGGCCGTTCACATGCATCGCTGGGGCAAATGGAGCGGGGAAGTCGAATCTTTTCGATGCCATCCGGTTCCTAAGTGCGGTGGCGGACAACCAGAAGACGCTGATCACAGCAGCGATGGCCGTTCGGGACGAGCATGGGAAGAACAACGACATTCGCAGCCTGTTTCACCATACCGGAGACCGTTATGCCCCGAAGATGGAGTTCGAGGTGGAAATGCTGGTTCCACCAAAAGCGGTGGATGACTACGGTCAACTTGCAAAGGCCCAAGATACGTTTCTTCGTTATCGGTTGGAGCTTGGCTGGAGAAACGGAGACTCCGTGGGCGCATCCCCATCGCCACTGGAAATTCTCCACGAAAGCCTAACTCCAATCAGGCGCGCGGAAGCTCAGGAACATCTGCTGTTCGAGCACGACGCAAAAGGCTGGCAGAAGTCCGTTGTCACCGGAGCGCCCAGGGCTCGACAAGGCGTTGCCTACATTTCGACGAAGGAACCCGATTCGGCAGACGAAGCGCGCACGATCAAGGTCCATCAGGACCGTGGCGCGGAACCGAAGCAGGACAAAAGCGGCAGCGGTCGCGCTCGTGGGGCGCTCGCCTCTGCCTTGCCACGAACCATCCTTTCTTCCGCCCAAGCTGCCGAAAGCCCGACGGCTTTGTGTGCCCGCCGGGAGATGCAGTCTTGGCGGCTTCTCCAACTTGAACCCGCCGAACTCCGCCAGCAGGACGATTTCCTTTCCCCAAGCGAAATGTCCAGCACCGGCCGTCATCTTCCCTCCACTTTGCATCGCCTCGCGAGCAAAGGTGATGCGGATGCGGTCTATTGTCAGATCGCCAATCGTCTGAGTGAGTTGATCGGAGATGTCAGGCGTTTGCGCGTACAGCGCGACGAAAAGCACGAGACGCTTACCTTGTGCCTTTCGGGAGCCGACCAGACCGAGCACCCTGCCAGAGCCCTCTCGGACGGCACGCTGCGGTTCCTGGCTCTGGCGGTGCTTGAACTGGACACCGAAGCATCCGGCGTCGTCTGTCTGGAGGAGCCTGAGAATGGAATTCATCCCGATCGCATTCCCGCCATTCTTCGACTCCTACAGGACATCGCCTCAGATGTTTATGAACCCATCGGGCCGGATAATCCGCTGCGTCAGGTCATCATCAACACACACTCCCCCAGCGTCGTGGCCGCAGTTCCGGAAGACTGCCTGTTGCTGGCGCGAAGTGTCGAAACTGTCCTGGAGAAGCGCCGCTTCAACAGGGTCACATTCTCCGCCGTCAGCGGAACGTGGCGCAACCGGAAGCCCTCGTCGGCGCAGGGTATAGTCCGCAAGGCGGACATCATGACCTACCTGAACCCGTTGGCGCTCATTCGGGCTGCAGCCGTGCCAACGGCAATGCCCGCCGATTCCTTGCTGCCAAGTCCTCGACGCCGGGTAATTGACAACCCGGATTTCCAAGACGTCATGCCATGGGGATGAGTCCATGGACTACCTGCGCTTCACACTGGTCAGCGAAGGGACCACTGACGAGAGTCTGGTGCCCATCCTAAAGTGGGCGGTTGAGGAACAAGGGATCTCGGTGGCGGAAGGCTATTTTGCCCGCTGGGATCTCCTGCCCAAGCGACCCAGCACTGTCGCCGAGAAGATCATCGCTGGCTTGTCGCTTCAGGACTGCGACCTGCTCTTCGTTCACCGGGACGCAGACAGTGATGATCCAACCTCACGCCGCGAGGAAATCGAGCGCGCAGTGTCGGAAGCCCGTGCGACGGGCAAGTTTTCTGTGCCCGCGGTTCCGGTTGTTCCAATCCAAGAAACCGAAGCCTGGCTGCTCTTGGACGAAGATGCCATCCGGCGTGCCGCCAACAACCCGAACGGGAAGAATGATCTGAGCCTGCCGGCAAGGCACAGGATCGAGCAAATCACAAACGCAAAGGCTGAACTGGAGCGAGCGCTGCGCGAGGCCACCGAACACAGTGGACGACGTCTGAGGAAGTTCCACCCGGAATCGGCGAAGAAGCTGATCGTTAATCACTTGACCGACTTCAATCTGTTGCGCCAGCTTTCTGCATTCCGCCAGTTGGAGGCCGACTTGGCAACCTTGAGCGCGCACGGTTGGAAACTTTGAGCGTCACCCGATGCCCGCTCAGCCGTGACGCCGGCACTGGGCAAGAACCAATACATTGCCGATGGAATAATCGCCTGGGTGGGCGCGATAGCGTCTTGGAGTGCGGCATTCCCCTGCTGCTTTGGGCCGCACACCAGTCATTCCAGAGCAGTGCTCTCATCGCCTCGCCGGGATGAAGCTCGCGTGCTGGCACTCAAGGCCAGTCGGGCGCAGGACGACCTTGGTGCCGTGGAACTGCGCGGGAGGCGGCTATGCCTGGACTTCGGTGGCGCGTGACTTGGCTTTGGGTGGGCGGAACTCGACCTTTCGCGGGCGCAACTTGATGCTAGAACTGTGGTTTTACAGGAGTTTTTGTATGAACACGCTTCGTTGTATGCACAGCTTGACATGCAAGTTGCGGTACGGCGGTCGGTATATGCGCAACCTGTCATTCATATCGTGTTACCGGAAGCGGTATATGACCGACCTGACATCGAAGTTGTGGTAACGGACTCGTTATATGCACAACTTGACATGGAATCCGCGATACGGAGGTCCGGTTGCGCGCTACGGAGGCTTGGGACTGCGGTACCGAGGTCCAGTATCGCGCTACGGAGGTCGAGTAATGCGCTACGGAAGGCGTCAGGCGGAGGGTTGTTTTCGAGGAGTGCGCTGGGTATGCTTGGGCATGGCAGATCAGACTCCAGATGCGTCGGTAATTATCGCAGCGGTGGACCCCGTGGCAGTGATGCTGGCGCTCGGCAATCCGGTGCGCTGGGCCGTGCTTCGGAAGCTCGCGCAGGACGGTCCGCAGTCGGTCAACGACCTCGCGGCTATGTCTGGGCTGGGGCAGGATTCGACGTCGCGGCACATGACCTTGCTTTACGAAGTGGGTGCGGTGGTGGCGGTGGCCCCGCCGGATGGCGACGGGCGCAAGCAGTTCTACGCCATCCCGCCGGGCTGTCTGCGCGACGGCGCAGCCGGTAAGGAAGTGGATTACGGCGCGGACCTGCTGAACCCGACTACTTCCGTCCACCGCGTGGTCACAGCCACGGGCGGTACACTGAGCTTTGTCGTCGCTGGCCTCGACGCGGCCATTGGCCAAGCCGCTCCCGGTCTTCCGGCCATCGCGGCCACGGCCACCTTTAGCGGCAACGGGGTTTGGGATCTGCTCAATGGCTTTGCCACAGATATCAACAATTTGTACGGCAAGGACAACCACGCCTTTCACTACATTCAAGTGCCCGCGGGCGATTTCGATATCAAGTGCCACGTCACGGGCACCACGACTGCGCAGGCCGGGCTGATGGCCCGGGATAACCTGCGACCGCTAACCGGCAACTGGGCTGGGATTTGGAGTGGGGTAGTATCGGGTGTAGCCAGCAATGGAGTCATGACCACCATGAACATTGGGGCGGGGGGGGCTGGCTGGCTGGAAGTGACGCGAATCGGCAACATAGTTACGACGTACTATAGCGTCGATGGTATTACTTATGAGCCGGGCCAGCAGGTGGATTACACGGCGCATCCGTGGGGGCCGACGGTGTATCTGGGTTTGGACCTGATCAACACCTCCACGGCGGGGGGGCAGCGGCTCCTTTGACGAGGTGAACTTCATGGGCACCGCAGGCATTGCCGACTTGAGCACGACCGAGTTTGCGCTCAACAATGGGGCGCAATTAAGCCCGGGTCTGGTCGTGACGGTTAACAAGGTGTCCACCAACGGCGTGGCGCTGCCCACCGGGTGCTGGGGGGCTACCAAGGTCTTTTCATATGGTGGTGGTTTTGGTGAGGAGGCGGAAGGGGAAGGCGGGGTGACGGGCCGACTGTTCGAAGAGGACGGGCCAGCTCAGATGCCCGACGCGTTGTGCCCGCAGCGCGATCAGCGTCGCCCGCAG
>CAINDV010001062.1 GCA_903847485.1 uncultured Verrucomicrobiota bacterium | reverse complement strand
CCGATCCTCAACACCGCCGACCTCGCCCAGCCCGAATGGGCCGGAGCCGTCGCCACCGCCCGCGACTTCCTCCGCCGGCACGCGAGCGACTTTCTCGGCGCTAGTGGCACGGGCGTCCCGCCCGTGCGAACCGAAACCCACGGGCCAGACGCCCGTGCCACTACCGCCGCCAACGCCTTCTCCCCCGACACCGACCTCGTGCCGCTGCGCGCCGAGCGCGACGCCCTGGGCATGACGTCTATGCGCTTCACGCAAACCCACCGGGGCCTGCCGGTGTTCGGCGCGGATGCCACCGTCCACCTGGCGGCGGACGGACGCGTGAGCAGCGCCGGCGCGCGCCTGGTGCCGGACATCCAGGTGGACGTTCAGCCCACGCTCACCCGCGAGCAGGCGGTGCTGGTGGCCGTGGTCATGTGGCAGGCGCAGTTCCAACGGACGGAAACGCCGGAAACCACGAGCACCAACCTGTGCCTCCTCGCCCCCGATCTGCTGAAGAACGACGGCAACCCGGCCACACACCTGGTCTGGGAAGTGAAGCTCATCCTGGGATGCAAGGATTGCCCGACGCCACAATCCAACGAGCATTACTACCTTGATGCCCACACCGGCGAACTGCGGGAGCAAATCAGCGGCACTCAACGGCTTGATCGAAGAGTCCAAGATTGCTCCGCCAATCCCGGCTCAAATCTGTGCTATTCCGGTCTGGTCACCAATGTTTACCGCTATGGTCGCCGAGAAGGTGAAAGTTCGTGGGGGCCAAACCCGAAATACAATGCCTATGACACGGATCTACTTTACGATCTGTTTGGGAACCTCCACGCGTATCTTGCCGTTAAGTTCGGGAGAAATGGCGCCAATGGCCAAGGCGGACTAGGAAATGGAAGCCTTGATCCCTACACCCGCACACGCGGCTTAGTTTATTGCAATGGCAACACTGGGTGGGACGTTTCATGCACAGGTGCCGTTTACCAAAACGGGATAGTGGCGTTCTGCCACAACACCGTTCACAACCCCGTCGTTCCCGACCTTGTGGCCCACGAATACATGCACGGGCTGTCGGACTAGAGTGCGGGGATGAGTGGTTCTCCCGGCCAAAGCGGAGCGCTCAATGAAAGCCAGTCGGATGTCTGGGGGCAGCTATTTGTGAAGTATCTTACAGGAGCGACTGATTGGGTAAATTGGAGCGAAGGCCCGGAAGGAGGGATACGCAACCTTAACGACCCACCCTTGCTCACTTATTCGTGGCCTGCAAGTCCTGACGCGATCTACCATTATCCTGATCGTTTCCATAGCGTCGGCACTTACTGCGGAGGCGCAGATTCAGGTGGAGTTCATATCAATCCCACGGTTGTCAGCAAAGGGGCATACTTGGTCGCGGAAGGCGGCTCGTTCAACGGCTGCACCATCGCCGGCATCGGCACGGACAAGCTGGAGCAAATCCTCTATCGGGTGGTGACGCAGTATTACTCGTCGTCCGCGTCGTTCAACTCGGGGTACTACAACTGGATTCAGGCGGCGGCCGACCTGTATGGCGCGGACTCGCCGGAGTGCCTTCAGACCCGCCGCGCCTTGCAGTCCGTGGAACTGGACCAACCCGGCTATTGCAGCGGCCTCCCCGCCCGCCTGCCCGCCGCCCTGGACCCCGTCGGCTGGTAAGGAGCACGCCATGAAACACCACGAGATTCCGGCACGTTCCCTCCGGCTCCCCGCTCCCACCCGCCCACCGTCGCGGAGCGACGCCGCGATGGTAGCCGTGGGCTTCAGCCCACGGTCGGCGGCGGCACGGACGCGCGTCGCGGAGCGACGCCTGAATCATCCTGCTGCACCGGATTTGCCCCTTCCACCCTTCCCGCGTCGCTCCGCGACGCCGCCCGATTCCGCCACCCAACCGTGGATTGAAATCCACGGCTACCATCGTTGCCTCGCTACGCGAGGCGGAACGACATGCGCGACACTCCTGCCACATTCCACCCACCTTCCCGCTTTTGCCTAAACGACAATCCTCCTTGTTCCCATGGCCAACACCTTCACCTCGCTCCACTACCACGTCGTCTTCGGCACGAAGCACCGCGAACGCTGGATCACCCCGGACATCGAGGAGCGCGTCTGG
>CAINDV010001061.1 GCA_903847485.1 uncultured Verrucomicrobiota bacterium | reverse complement strand
GCCGGTCAGTTGAGCGCCGGGCGACGCGGCAGGTTTTTTCCCGAGGCAGGGACTGCAAACTGACCGGCTGGAAGCCGGTCCCACTATTGTTCGCCGCCCTTCCATTTCGGCTTTCGGCTTTCGGACTTCGGATTTCTTTCGGACCTCGGCTTTCGGACTTCGGATTTTCCGCTCCTCGCCACCGAAGTTACCGGATTCCAAACTGTAGGAACTCCTATCCCTTGGTCTCTTACGCACTCCGCACCGGCCACCCCGCGCCGCCGCTTCGCTGCCGTTCGTCCTGGCTTCCGCTGGTTCACCCTGGCCGCTTCAGCCGCGCGCGGTGATGTGGGTTCGGCCTTCGGATTTCAGGATTACTTCGCCCCCACATCGAAGCACGCGAGGCGCGTCAGGTCGCGGGCGATAAGACGGCCACCGGCTATGGCGAACGGCCCCCACGACTCCCGGCCCTTGAGTAACTGCGCCTCGGCCAGTGGCTGGTAACTCACCGCCGACGCCTCGATCAAGCTCACCTTGCCAGAGTCGTTCATAACAAAGAACAGCCCGTTCGCCAAGAGGAAGGGACCAATCCCAAATTGCGCACCGGACCCGCTGGCCCAGATGACTTTGCCCGCAAGATCAAGGCAGACGAATTGTCCGTCCGGCCGCACGCCGTAAAGGTGACCTTCGTAAAGAACAGGCGTCTGCTGGGTCGCCCCGAAGACTTCCGGCGCAAGCTTGAAGGCCGTTCGCGGAGTCACCTGGCCAGCCGCTTCCTTGAGTTGGAGCATCAAAGCGCCCGCATTGTAGCCGCCGGAGAGAAAGAGCTGGCCGCCGTCTAACAACACCGGCGAGGGGACGTTGGCGATGCTGATTCGCCAATCTGTCGTGTCCCAGAGCAGCGACCCGTTGTTCGCTGACACCGCCGTCACGCCGCCGCTGCCGCAATAGACATAACTGCGCCGGCCGGCCAAGGTCATCGGCATCACGGACGAATGAGTCATGTTCCAACCGCGCGGATTAGGCGATTGCCAGAGCGGCTTGCCGGTCTCGAGGTCCACCGCGATCAGCAATGCGTTGGGGCCGCCGGGCGCGAGGATGACCGCGTTGCTCTCGACGAGCGGACACTGGCCGGTGTACCACGGCGGAATGGTCGCGCCGTATTCGCGGACCAGGCTAAATCCCCAGCGCAATTCGCCGGTCGCGACGTCGAGGCAGACGACATTGCACTTAGGATCCATGCCGATGACGAAGCGGTCCGTGACCACCGGCACGGTGCGGGTCATGCCGTGGTTGCGCTTGACGGAAAGCTGGTAGGCAAAGCGCCAGACTTCCTTCCCGTCCGCCAGCGACAAGCAGCGCAAGGCGCTCTGCTTTTTCTCGCGGTCGTAGTCGAATAGAAACACGCGGCCCTCGCGGATGGCGACGCCGGCGTAACCTTCGCCCGCTTCAACCGACCACAGTTCGCGCGGACCAGTGGCTGGCCAACTCCGGGCCAGGGCAGTGGTTTCTCGGCTGATGCCGTCGCGTTCCGCGCCGCGGAATTGTGGCCACGCGCCGGGCAGGGCGACCACTTGGCCGTCGCCCTTGAGCACCTTGCCGGCGAGGACAGGATTGGCGAGCGCGGCGGGGTCTGCGCCTGGGGGCGCGTCGGTGCCTGGAATGCGAACCTTTAACGAGCCATCATCCTGGCGGGCATACCAGAGAGCGAGCATCAGCACCGCCAGCGCGGCAACCACGGCAGGCAGGGCGACGATGAATTTGCGATCCTTCAAGTCCATGAGCGGTGTGGCGAAACAATAGTCCGCCCGCGCCGTGCTTCACAATCCCGAAACAGCGTTCTCCCAAACTTCTGCCGTTTTGCCCGAGAGAGTAGCGAGGGCTTCCAGCCTGCGGCGTATTGGTTGCCGGAAGGCCACGCCAGCCGATAGGCAAAGATGCCTGTCTTACACCACAGGCTGGAAGCCTTTGCTACTTACATTTCGGAACTCGGGTTAAACAAACGCCGGAAAACCGCCGCTGACTCGGCCTCGCCCCGGCCAGTGCATCCCCAAGTTGTCGGTGTCAAAGAACGCCCGGTGAGGGCACCGGGCCTACAGCGGCGTGCGCTCGCTGTTGTAGGCCGGGTGCCCTCACCCGGCGTCCCCCGAAG
>CAINDV010001060.1 GCA_903847485.1 uncultured Verrucomicrobiota bacterium | reverse complement strand
GTGGGAGAGGGGTGGCCGAAGGCCGGGGTGAGGGCGCCCGTCTTGTCAAACGCCCATTGGTTCGTGACGGTGAACCGATTGCGGGACGGGTTCTCGAAGTCTATGAGCCGGACGGGCGTGTGCTCGCCATTCGGGCCAAAGGGCATCGTCTTCTCGCCGCGCAGCCAGGCCATGAAATTCTCGTTGGCCCGGACCAATCCATCCGCCTGCACGGACAGCAGAATCGCTCGCAGCGCGTAAATAACCTCGTCAGCGCGGTCGGGCTGGGCCGCGATCTCGGGATTGAGCCGGATGAGCGCCAGCCGCAACCACGCCTCCACCATCACGTCCCCGGGCTGACGCGGAACCTCCGTGGCCGGCACGTATTCCCAGTGCGCAGCCGCACCTGCCATTTCCCCGCCGAGCGAACTGCCCCAGCCGGGCGGGAGTTCGCGCAGGACCAAGGCGCCACTGCCACCGTCGCTTGGCGACGACAACGCTTCGAGAACCATCCGCTCGACGGTGTTGGATTCGGTGAAGCTCATGGCGCTGTCAGTTGAAAGTGTTCACAAGCGTTGAAAGCAAATTTCGCGTCCTCTCCACATGTGCTGCGAGTTGGGAGCCGGCACTCTGAAGTTCCGTAATCCTGCGAACAATTTCGCGCTGCTCCTTGACCGGTGGCACTGGCAGCAACAACCGGGAAAATGCGCTGCCTGAGATGTTTGGTTGCGCACTGCCAGTCGCGAGTGGCTTGACGAACTTCTCCCCAAATGCCGCGTTACAGAGTGCCAGCAAATAGTTGGGATCTAGCTCTTCACTGAGTCGGTAGCGGATAAGAAATGCTCCCGGGATATACGCTCGGTCATCGTTAGGTTCGGAATACACGGCAGTCAGCCCCGCGTATTCACCCGACCGGGACAGCAGGAAGTCCCGAGGCTTCAGGCGGTGAAGAGCGATTGTATCCTCGTCGAGTTTGGCAGCCGGTATTTGGGCGAAATTGATACCGCCCGCACGGTCAAAGTCCGTCGTTCGGATTTGCCACACGTTCCCATCCGGAGTGTAGCTCGAACTCGGAAAGCGTGGGCCGTAAGCGCTGTGCTCGGTCAATTCCTCGATTCGGAGGCAGCGCCAGGACTTTGGCAACTCACCGATTGGCGTCTGTTGAGTTGATTCACTCCGCAATCCGCGAGCAGTTGCTGAAGAAGCGAATGCGAAGAGACTTCTGGCATGTTGATCCAAGGCGACCTTCCATGCGACGAGCGCTTCATCCACCGCCCAGAGGATTTCGGCGATGCGGCGCTGCTGGTCGAGCGGCGGGAGGGCAAACTCAAAGCTGGCGAGACTGCTCCAGTTGGTGCGCGGCGAGAGCGAACCGGCGGAGGTCCCGACCGCGTGCTGAAAGAACCGCTCCGAGAGGCAGAGAAACGGCAGGAGTTCCGGCAGCAGCCGGTCGCCCTTGGGCGCAAGCACATAAATGTCGCCGGACACCACGGCGTCGAATTCCGCCACCGCCACCTTGCGCTGATACGCCCGGCGCTTGCCGAAGAGCACCTGCCCCGGCCGGCAGCGCCGCGTGAACGTCGTGCCGTCCGCCACCTTGCCCCACGCCCGCACATGCAGCGAGCCGGGTTCAAGATGCTCCATCGCGATGACTCGTTCCAAGCCGGCCTCCGCCGGATCGCACGTTTCGTTGAGATTCTCGACCACCTCGCCAAACCGCACCGTCTTCCACCCCTTGCGGTCAAAGAGCGGCAGCCTGGCCCAGTGGGGATTGGGCTGGAGTTTGGCGAGGGATGGCAGCATGTGCGGCAGCGGATTCTCGGTGGGTTTGGACGGCATGGATCGAATGGTTCAACCGCCGGCCTGGATCTTCCATTTGTGCAGCCGCTTGTGACATTCATCGAGCGGCAGTCGCGGGTTGGTGGCGAGGAGTGTCTCCATCGCTTTGACGGCGGCTTTGGGGGTGAGCACGCCTTCTTCCAGCATGAGGTCGAACAGCCAGAGGATGCCGTGGGCCTCGACGTTGGCCCGGCGGGCGCAGTTAAGGAGCGTCTTTTCGCCGGTGAGCAGGATGGCCTGTTTCTGGAGGGCCAGTTGGAACACGGAGCAGTCCTCCAGGCTGAGGCTGGCCGGTTGGCTGGCCTTGAACGTCAGCAGCGCGAGCAATTCGTCCGCAGTGAAGGTCTTGACCTTCAGTTGACCGCCCCGGACGTAGGCTTCCACGTTATGCCAAACTTCCTGAAGCACCAGGTCGGTGGTGTGGGTGTCGTTCTCCAGGGCAAAGTAGTTCTCCAACAACCCCGTGTGGTGGAGGTCGATGAGGATGTTGGCGTCCTGGATGGCCAGGATCATGGGACGATCTGGAGGGTGGCCCGGAACGCCGCGAGGGGTTGCCCCGCCAGATTGGCCGCCTTGGTCATGCTGACGGCATCGGTGGCCACCGCCCGATACAGCAGTTGCTCGAAGCGGTTCGAGCGTTCGATGCCGATGTATTCGCCCGGCTCGTCCTTGTGCCAGCCGCGCCTGCGAAACTCGATGCAGAAGGTCTTGTAGAGCGCCTCGGTGACGAGTCCCAATTGCAGCGCCCGCGCCAGGATGGCCCCGATGGAGATGCCGTAGTCGGCTTTGATGTCCGCCAGTTCGTTGACGGTCAGGCTGGAACGTCGGCCGCCGAAGCGCTGGCGGAAGATTTCTTCCGGCATGAGCATCGCGCCGGCGAAGGCGTGGCAGAGCTTTTCGACCTGCTTCCGGTCGAACTGGCCCTTGGGAAAAGCAAGGAGCAGGTGGGCCAGTTCGTGGAGCGCGGTGAGGCGCTTGCGAACGAGCGGGAACTTCCGGTTCAACACCACGACGGGGATCTTGCCCGCCCAGCCGGAGAAGCCATCAAAGGCGTCGTCGGCCTCCAGTTCGTAAACTTTGACCTGGTGATTCTCCAGCATCTCGACGACGTTCGACAAGGCATCGAGGCCAAGTTCCCACACGTCACGGAGTTTGAGCGCAGCAGTCTCGATGTCCTCCGGTTTACGGATGATGACGCCCTCCAGCGGGTGCTGGAAAGCCGCGTCCACGCCCAGCAGATGCTCCACTTCCAGATAGCGCTCGAAGAAATCGGCGGCGTTTTCGCGCAACCCAGCCTCCTGGCGGACGCCGAGGGCGGTGCGTTTGCGGAACTCGATCTGGGACAGTGAGACGGTGGGAGGGCGGAAGAAGAAGTCCACAGTCTGCTTGAGGGCTGAGGCCAGAGGAAGCAGCACATCAGTGCCTGGCAACATCTGACCCCGCTCGTATTTGTGGAGGGCGGCATGGGAAACCAGGCCGTGTAACTGCGCTTCCAACTCCCGCAAAGACCACCCCCGCATTTTGCGGGCTTGGGTCAGCCGCAGGGCGAAGATTTGATTCGGTTCGGCATTCATGGGCGTTGCATGGTGTTTACAAATTCGCCAGACTATACAATGTTTGTCAACCTTGGCACAACCGGTGATTTGGGCCGGAGTCTGGCGAGGCTGGCAGGGCGGCGGTCACGGTGGTTCAACTGAGCAGCCGGGGATCGAACACAAACGGTTCGGGCTGGCCGATGACGATCTTCTTGAAATCAGGATGCGCAGGGTTGAGCAGATAATTGGTGTCGCCGGTAATAACGCTGGGCAGGGCGAGAATGGCCGAGCGGGCCGCTTTCACCCAAGCATCGCCAATGGCTTTGGTGGCGGGCGGCGGCGGCTCAGTGCGCCAGTCGGCTGGCAGGTCTTTGACGGGGAAGATTTCCACGAGCGCGTCATCAAACTGGAGCGGGAAGACGACGTATTTGAAGATCACAGGCGGGTTCAAATGCACCAGATTCTCCAAGGTAGCAAGCGATTTGGTGCCACTGGCGTAAACGAGGAGCACGCCCCGCGAGTTCCAGCGGCCACCAGCCTTGGCCGCGCCTTCCCCCGTGAACGCGGTGGCGGCGTGCTTCTCCTTTACGATGCGCCAGGCTTCCGGCATCAGGAATAGACTCCGTATTCGATGCGGACAAGGAGGTCCTCGACTTCGCGGGCGCCGACTTCGGTTTCGGCGTATTCGAGCGGCACTGCACCACCGAGGCCAAACTGCGGCGAGGTAAGCCATTGGCGGGCATTCCCCTCGGACTCCATGACTTCGACGGCCTTGCCCATCAGCTTGGCGAAACGCACGACGCGGTCGGATTCGGCCTGGCCCAGTCGGCCCTCGGCCTTGCGGCGATGGAGCGTGGCTTTGGAAATACCGAGCATGGGCACGAGTTTTTCCATCGGCACATCGAGGGTGGCTTGCAAATCGTCCAGCTCGCGCACTGGCAGCCCGACCCGGAGAACTTCGATCAGCTTGGCCGGGGTGAAATCACCGGCCATAAACTCGTCCGCTGGCCCGTGAACACAGTAGGCAACCACGCCACCGCTGGATTCCTTGCCGCCCCACTGGCCGCTTTTGCGGCGGAGGGCCACATGGCCAGAGGATTTCTTCGGCTGAGGTTTTGTTAATGTATCGCTCATCTGAGACTTTTTATAGTCTCGTTTGCAACTGGTGTCAACTTTCTTTGGCCGCAACCTGCCCAGCGCTGCACCGACCCGTAACAAGCCGAGCGGATCGGTCGCTTTCGCAGATGGGTCGGCCAATTATCGGTTGATTGTTTTGGCGGCTCATCGGTCGCTTTCATAAATTCGCCGGTCGTTTATCGGTCGGTTGATCATCGGCAGATTGCGGCAACGAGGCTATGGCTTGGCGATGGCTTCAGAGCGCCAAGGTTGACGATTACGCCAAACGACTTGCCGATTAGTTGACGAATGCGGGCAGGCATCAAGGCGATTCCTTCCGGGTTGGTGGTTTACGATTAGGCGAAACGGGTTCACGAACACTTGACGAATCCTCCGCAACTTTGAAACGGTAACGAGTGGAGCGACCGCCGCCGATTTTCTCTGCCAGGCCGAGGGTCACCAGCTTGCCAAAGTCTGAAGAGGTGATCGTGCGGGTCACACCGAACTCGGATTCGCAATCGCGGCTGGTCAGTTCATGACCTTGGGCGAGCCGTTGCAGCATGTTCCGTTGCCGTTCGTTCAACTGAGCCTCGATGGCCGGCGTCACCGTGAGCCGGGTTTCCGGGACGCGGAGGCGAACCAGGTTTGCGCCAGGTCCGGGAAACGTGACTTGAAAATAGCCGGTGTCGGTGCCCAGCAACGGCTGCTCCAAACCGTGATTGAGCATCTGGTCGCGCATCCGGCGGAAGCCGCTGCCACGTTCCTCAAGGCGATGGAAATAGGAGAGGCATTGCGCCAGGACCGGATTGCGGGAGCACGGCCGGTATTTGCCCCGGCGCAGGTTGGCCAGGGTGAGGGGCGACGGCGGCAAACCGGGACTGGAGATGACCACGCGGTCAGCGAAGACTTCGAGCATGATTTTCCGCCCCGCGTCCTCGTATTGGCGGTGGGCAATGGCGTTGACCAAGGCTTCCCGCAAGGCTTCGACGGGGTATTCGTCCAACCGGAGACGATTGAGGCCCACGATGCGCATTGGATGGCGGGTGTTCCGGTCAATGAAAGCGATGGCCCGGTCAATCGCGGTGGGCATCGGCCGGCGGATGTCTTCATGGTCGCCGGGGTCGCCATCCGGTTCCGCACCCCGATACGCATCGGCCAGGATGCGGCATTGGGGGAAAACCGCCGAAGGGTCTTTCGCCAGCAGCACAATGCCGGCAGCGGTGGCGTAGTGTTCCCCCGCTTGCGGATCGTGCCAGACCAGGCCCCGCACCGAGGCGCCCGCGAGAAGGTCGCTGGCGGAGAGTTTCTCGGCGTCCCGGCCTTCCGCCGCAGCAATCAATCGGCGGATGACTTCGTGGTCAAGGTCGGCCCAGCGCAAGCGCGTCAGCGGCTGCGACTCGAACTTGGAGGTGGCCTCGATGGTTTGCTGCGCGATCTCGTTCTCGTCGCTGGAGGGCGTGAGGCCAAACTGTTCCTTGAGAAGCTTGACGAGGGCGGCGCGAACCTCCTTTTGCAGCTCGATGACGTTGCCGAAGCGTTTGTATTTCGGGCCGTCGGCGTCAAGTTCCTGGAGGAACGCTTCGGTGGCTGCCTCGCGCTGCGTCTTCCGGTCGCCCTTGATGAACGCGAGGACCGGCAGCTTCTTCTCCTTGGCCCACCGGTATTCCGCGTGCGTGATGGAAAGCTGGCCGACCATGGTGCCATATTGGGCGGCCACAATGAGCAGGTAAACCTGACAGCCACCGAGCGACTTCAGGCAGCCGTCCAAAGCCTTGTCCGGCGAGGCCGGCTCGAACTCGTAGAGGACCGGGGAACAGTGCGCCGAGAGAAACGTGTCTGTGTTCAGGAGGTTCTGGACGATGACGCGCTCGTCTTCGAGTTCCTTCTGCACTGAGCTGACAAATACGTTCAGTTTCTCACTCATAAGCGTCCTTCCAGAATCGAATTCAAGGCCCGGCGCACCTCGCCGGAACTCTTCATCCAGGCAGCGATTGCTCCCGCGAGTTCGGGTTTGCCCGTCCCCGGCGCCGCAGTGTCCACCGCGCCATTGGCCGCCGCTGACGTGACGTAGAGCGGGATGCTCAGGTTGCCGTCTCTGGCGCGGAGTTCCTCCAGCGTAGCGACGCGGGTGAAGCCGGGTTCGTCCTTGAACCGCTCGTAGGCTTGGACAATGCGCTCAATGTGGTCGCCGGTGAGGAAGCTCTGGGCGCGTTCGCGGGTGACTTCGTTGATGGCGTTGATGAACAGGATGCGGCCTTTGCGCGCCTTGGGCTTGGCCTTGCGGCAGATGACGACGCAGGCTTCCATCGGCGAGTTGTAGAAGAGGTTCGGCCCAAGGCCGAGGACGCATTCGATGGCGTCGGCTTCGATGAGTTTGCGCCGCATTTCGGCTTCCTCCTGCCGGAACAGGACGCCGTGCGGGAAGAGAATGGCGCAGCGGCCGGTCTTGGGCGCGAGGCTGCACTGGATGTGCTGCCAGAAGGCGTAGTCCGCCCGGCCCTGCGGCGGCGTGCCGTAGAGGTTGCGCCCCCACGGATCCGCGCCGAAGGCGTCGCGATCCCATTGCTTGATGGAATAAGGCGGATTGGCCAGCACCACGTCGAAACGCTGGAGGCGGTCGCCCTGGACGAACTTGGGCTCGGCGAGCGTGTCGCCGCGCTCAATGCGGAAATCCTCGATGCCGTGGAGGAAGCAGTTCATCCGGGCGATGGAGGAGGTCATGAGGTTCCGCTCCTGACCGTAGAGGCGGACGGTGCGCCATTCCTTTTTCAGCCGGCGCAGGTGGGCGATGCAGGAGAGCAACATGCCGCCCGAGCCGCACGTAGGATCGTAGATGGATTCGCCCGGCTGCGGCTCCAGCATCTCGGTCATGAGATGGACGACGGTGCGGTTGGTGTAGAACTCGGCGGCGGTGTGGCCGGAATCGTCGGCGAATTTCTTGATGAGGTATTCGTAGCCCTCGCCCAGTTCATCCTCGGGTAGATTGCCGACGGTGAGTTCAAGCGACGAGAAATGCTCGACCAGGTCGCGCAGCATGGCGTCGGAGAGCCGGTCTTTGTTGGTCCACTGCGCATCGCCGAAGATGCCGTAAAGCTTGTCCGGGTTGGCCGTCTCAATGGCCCGCATGGCGGACTGGAGCGCCGCGCCGACGTTCTTTGCCGACTTCCGCGCCTCGCACCAGTGGGCGTCGGCGGGGATCTGGAAGCGGTGGTTCTCCCGGAATGCGGCAAACTTTCTATCCCCGCCAGACTCGGCCAGCGCGGTCTGCGTCTCTTCGTCGAACACGTCGCACAGGCGCTTGTAAAACAGCAGCGGGAAGATGAACTGCTTGTAGTCGCCAGCGTCCAGCGTCCCACGGAGGAGCGTGGCGGCACCCCACAGGTAGGATTCGCGCTGTTGTTGAGAGATGCGCTGGCTCATTGGAGCAGTCCCTCCCGCTTGAGGATGCGGACAAGCTTTCCCTCGGCAGTAAGGGCGGCTTCGGCGCTCTGTCGCAGCCGCTTCATCGCTTCGCCCACGGTGACGACTTCATGCTCGTTTTTCGGTTCGACGTAGCGTGGGATGTTCAGGTTGTGGCCGTTGGCAGCAATCTCGTCCAGCGTGACCACGCGGGCGATGCCTTCCACGTCTTTGTAATCGCGATACCACTGGTGGATGCGCTCAACGTGCGCCGGCAGCAGTTCGTTCTGCGCCCGGCCCGTCTTGAACTCTTTGGAGGCGTCGAGGATGAGCACCTTCCTCTTCCGATCCTTCGCCTTGCGGTGGCGGAAGATGAGGATGCACGCAGCGAGACCGGCACCGTAGAACAAATTTGGTCCCAGCCCGATCACGGCTTCGAGCAGGTCCATGCCGAGAATCTTCTCCCGGATCTCGCCTTCCTTGCCCATGCGGAACAGCGCGCCATGCGGCAGCACCACCGCCATGCGCCCGGTCTTCGGTGCCATGCTGCGGATCATGTGCTGCACCCAGGCGTAGTCACCGCTCTTGCCCGGCGGCATCCCGGCGAAGTTCCGACCGTAGGGATCGCTGGCCCAGACTTCCTCGCCCCACTTTTCCAGGGAAAACGGAGGGTTGGCGATGACGCAATCGAACGTGGCAAGGTTGTCGCCGGAAAAGAACGCCGGGCTGCGCAACGTGTCGCCGCGCACCACCTGGAAATCCGACGCGCCATGTAGAAAGAGGTTCATGCGGGCGATGGCGGACGTGGTGAGGTTTTTCTCCTGGGCGAAGAGTTTGCCCCAAAGCGTGCGATCATCGCCGTGGTTCTCTTTCACATGATGGATGGCCTCCAGCAACATGCCGCCCGTGCCGCACGTCGGGTCGTAGATGGATTCTCCCTCTTTCGGGTCCAGGATATTGACCATCAACCGCACCACCGGTCGCGGGGTGTAGAACTCGCCGGCCTTCTTATTCGTGGCGTCAGCGAACTTCTTGATGAGGTATTCGTAGGACTGGCCCAGGAGGTCGGCCTGCGCCGCCTGATTGCCGAGGTTGATGGCCGAGAAATGCTCCACCAAGTCGCGCAGCAGCGAATCCGGGAGCCGGTCCTTGTTGGTCCACTGGGCGTCGCCGAAGATGCCATAGAGGGTGTCTGGGTTCGCCTGCTCAATGCCGCGCATGGCCTTCTGCAATGCCTGGCCGACGTTGGTGGCCACGGTGCGGACATCCTCCCAGTGGCAGCTTGCGGGAATCTGAAAGCGATAGTTTTGCGGGAACCGGGCGTATTCCTCGTCCCCGGCGGAGTCCGCCAGCGCCGCCTGATATTCCTCATCACGCACATCCGAGATGCG
>CAINDV010001059.1 GCA_903847485.1 uncultured Verrucomicrobiota bacterium | reverse complement strand
CTCAACGACAGCGGCAGTGCGACCTTGCCGAACGGCTCGGCAGGAGCCTCGCCCTACCGCTGGGCGACTTTTCAAACACGCTCTTAGGTGCCTACTGCTGCCAGCCGGAGGGCTATTACTCCGCCAATCGCCATTCCAAGACGCCGCCGGAGAAGCCTTCGCGCAGCTTCACCACCAAGCGCAAGGCGTCGGTAGTGAGGGCCGGAAAGGTGACGGAGTTGAAACCATCTTTCGCGACACCAACCGGGGCCGCACTGGGAACAGGCTTCCACTCGGCGTCCGCGCGGTATTCGAGCTGACATTCGGCGGGCACGCGGCACTGGCCCGCGCCAGTGTCATCGAACCAATACACTTCCACTTTGCCGACTGTGCGCGGTTTACCGAACGACCATTGGAGCCATTCGCTCGTGCCACGACTCGGCCACCAGGTGAATCGTGGGATGTCGTGGTCATTGGAACTGCTTGGCACGAGGCCGTCGTTCACGGCGGCCACGGAGTCCGACTCGAAAGAGTGCGAGGCGGTGATGGGCGAGTTAGTGGGTGAGGTCCAAGTGTGCGCCTCCGGCCCGCTGCCGGCGACCGGGAACGCCGCGAGGCGCAGCCGCGCCGCGCCCATCGGGATAAGCGTGATGGTTTCGGTCGGCTCGGTCGTGCGCACCGGACTTGGTTGGACCTCGCGGACCAGGCCGTGCGAGTCGAGAGTCCACTCCGCCACGCGCTGGCCGGTAGTCTTGAGTTGGATCGGCGCGGCCTCGGCGGCGAAGGGTTGGTTGTCCGCCGGCCAGTCGCGTTGGACGACCTCGAACTTAGCCGGAGTAACCAGCGCATAGTTCCACGGTGAGCCGGGAAAGATGTCAAACGCCGGCCACTTATCAGTGCCGCCGCTGCGGCGGTAGTCTTCTTTGATCTTAAGTGAGTAAGTCAGCGGGCCGCGCTCGACGGCGGCAATGCCACGGTTCTTTTCCCAGGTGCGGACGCGCGCCTCCATCGGGAAACGGAGTTGCACCACATCGCCGTTGGCCCAGTCACGCTCGAGGCGAAGGTAACTGCCGGGGCGGGCGGCAGTGGAAAAAGTTTCTCCATTGAGCTTCAACTCCGGCTGCGCGCACCAACCAGGAATGCGCAGTAGGAGCGGAAACTTAGCTACCTTAGCTAGTGTCACCTTGAAAGTTACCGTGTCGGCGAACGGATAACGAGTCTCTTCGGCGATGCGGACTTCGGTGCCGTCGCCGGCGCGCGCCGTCACCACACATGGCGCATAGAGCACGGCGGCGAGACCGTTGCCCGGCGTGGCGAACCAGGCATGCTGCGTGAAGTAAGGCCAGCCGTGACCGCAGTTGTGCTGGCAGCAACGGTGATCGTGCGGGTTCATCTCGAACATATTTCCGCCGTTTTGGATGCCCGGCGCTTTGCTGGCTTTGTCACTCTGCGGTTGGTTCGGCGCGGTAAGATAACGGAGCGCCTTCATATCGGCAGTGAACGCTGCGGGATAGGTGTTGAAAGCAACTGTCTCGCACCGATCCGCCCAGATAGGATTGCCGGTAATGCCAAGGAGCAACTCATCGGAAAGCATTTCCTCCGTGCTGCCGCAGGTTTCGATGGCCTGGCGCGGGCCGTTGTAACCGGGCCGGGCGTTTTCGTCGGCGCCGAACATGCCGCCCGGCACCTGGCCGTAAAGCTCGCGTATCTTCTGGTAGTTACGCTCCGCGCCGGCTAGGTGCTCGGCCCGGCCACTCTGCATCCAATAGACCGTCGGTTCACGGAACGCCTGGGCCATATTCACGTTGTGCCAGTTAATGACGTCTTGGTCCCAGCGCGCCGTCTTGCGGTGGACCTTCTGGGCTAGGTCGAGCAGCCACGCTTCGCCGGTGCGGTTGTAGAGCCAATAGCTACTGTAAAGCAGGTCGCCGCCGCGCATCGAAGGCCAGTAGCCGTTCAGGAACTTCGCCTCCGGCACACCCTCCAGATACCGGAAGTAGCGGGTCATGGTGGGTATCACGCGTGGGTCGCCGGTCTGTTCGTAGAACGATTGGAGGCAGAAGAGCGCGACCATGTTAGGCCAGAGATCGTCGCGGCCCTTGAGGTCAGTGGCGACGCCCGTGCGGCCTTCGCCGGGGCCAAGCCAGCCGTCGGGCTGCTGACTGCGGAAAATGCCTTCGATCCACTCGCGGGCCTCGGCGATCTGCGGTTTGTCGTCGAGCAGGAACGCGCAGTTCTGGAAGCCCTTGAGCCAGTAAGGAACTTCCTCCCAACCGTTGCGGCCGTTGCCGGTGTTATCAAGCCAGGCATTGCCGTCCTTCTTCAGGAAGGCGCTGATCTCGATGAGGTGGCCGTGGAAACCGGCGTTCTGTAACTCAAGCTGGCGACGCAGCCAGCCGGCCGGCCGCACGGCACCCATGGGTAACTCGATCAGCGGGCTGGGCTGGAGCGGCGGGCGGTTGGCGGGGTAATAGGTGTTAGTCAGCGCCGCGGCGGGCGTGGCGACGACAGTAATGCTGGTTTCCCCAGCCAGGGTTGGGAGCGCAAGAACGCTCAGGGTCAAGGCAAACAGGTTTTTCATAGTTCAAGTTACAGTGGTTGGAGGGTGGCAAACTGAGTTCCGAATGACAAGAAGAATGTTACGGGATGGGAAAATTGCAGTGCATCTCCAAGTTGTCGGTGTTGAGGCGGTTCCCGTGTGTGGAGCGCCGCCATCAGACCCGGTGTACGGCTGCTACCGGGAACGCCGGCATCCCTGCCGGCATGCGGTTGGCGCGTCCGCACCTCGCCGACAAGGATGTCGGCGTTCCCAGTGCTGCGCGCCGACAATTCGGGGATGCACTGCGACAATTGATCTCAAGAAACAAAGAACAGCCGGGAGGGTTACTCCCGGCTGTCGCGTTTGAGACTTAGAATGTGGGCTTAGTTGCGCACGCGGTAGAACATCGCCGAGTTGGTCGGGGAAGTCCGGTAGAACGGAGCCGTCGCGCCTGACACGGGCGAGTAGGGGCCATTCACCGTGGTGGATTGCAGCAAGGTGCCAGCCTGCCAACTTAGGTCAATGTTTCCACCGACTTTGTTGAGGTAGAGCTTCACCGGAGCCTGGACGTCGAATGACAGCCCGGACTGGGCGGCGTTGTAGATGCCCGACGCTTCGTAGGCCGTCAGCGCCCGACTCCAGATGCCGACGTCGTCAATGTCGGCCGAGCCGGTCACCGCGTAGGTGCCGGTGGGATCCTGGCCGATCGTCAAGGGATTGAGCGAGTCGAGGGATCCAATGCCGGCAATGGAGCGGGAGTCCACCGGCACGCCATCAAGGTAAGTCACCGCATTGCCGGTGCGCGTGAAACTGTGGACTAAGCTGTGCCACTGGTCGTCGTTGACCACTGCCATGCCGTAGCCGGTCGCAACACCTGCGGTGGCTCCACCGAGGGAATAGGACCAAGTGCCGGTTTGGTAACCGGGCGCGAACGTGAGACCGGCACCACCATAGGAACCAGTGGCGGTGGCAATGAAGGGCAAGTCTCCGGGTTTGCCAGTGAACTTGACCCAATAGGCTACCGAGAAGTCCACTGCCTCACCAAACTGGAAGTCGTTGGTGTTTGCTATCTGGGCATAGCTATAGGTGCTCGTGGTCGTATCGGTGTTGTAGTGGAGCGCCTTACTGCCAACTTTGCCGGTGACATAGGTAGGCGCATTCATCGCCGTGGCGTGGTTGCCCCGGCCCGACGTGTCGTTGGGGTTGTTCTCGAACGCAAGATGCAGCACCAAGGCATTGGTCGCGTTCGCGTAGGTCGGCACCGGCATGACCGTGACGGTGGCGGTGGCGCTGTTAGTCCAGCCGGCCCCATTCGTGGCATAGAGCACGTAGTTGCCGGAACTGGTGTAGTAGATGTTGCTCAGCGTGAGGCTCGCGGAGGTCGAGCCGGGGATAATCACGCCATTGTTCTTCCACTGGTAGTTAATCGGCATGCTGCCAAAGACGGCTGCGGTAAGCGTGAGAGTACTGCCCACAACGATAGGCTGTGACGCTGGCTGCCGGGTGAAGAACGGCTTCGTGGTGGAGCCATAGAAGGCGGCCGCGTGGAGGGTGGTGATTTCATCGAGAGAAAGCGCCCGGTTGAAGACAGCCGCTTCGTCCAAATCTCCGTTGAAGAAGCGCGCCGTTGGATCAATCCCGAGGCGCACCTGGTCAAACGTGCAGTTGGCGTGGGCGACATTGTCCACGGCCGAGACCAGGCCTGTGCCGGCGTCCATGTACATCGTCGCTTTCGTGGGTTCAACCACCAGGGCGACAAAGGCCCATTGTCCGTCGGGGGCGATCAGTCCGGAGCTCCAGTCATACCGAACGTTATTCCAGTGGTAACGGAGTTCGCCATTCGGCTTCATGTCCAGTCCGCTGACTTGACCGCCGCGCGTGAAGACCAGACCAGCGAAGTCAATCTGCGGGCCGTTGCGTTTCACCCAACAGGTGATGGTCACCGTGTTCGTATTCAGCCCCATCGCCGGGGAAGTCAGGATCTGCGCCGAGGAGCCGTCAAACTGGGCCGCGGTATTGCCCGCACTGAACCCCGGGAACGCCGGAGATTGCGGCCCAGCCACGCCTGGGTTGAGGCCGCCTTGGTCCTCGCCGTCGAAGCCGCCGGCATAGTCATAGGCCGTCGTGCTGCCGGTAGGTTCATCCAGGCGCCAGTAGGCAACCGGCCCATAACCCAGTAAGGCACCCGCATATCCCGCCGGGTGGCTCAACACCGTCAACACCGCCGCCTCGCTGTTGGTGGCACCAGCGGAAGTGGAGACGGTCACCGAGCAACCAATCCCGTTCTGCGCCATCTGGACATTGGCCAGAGTGAGCGAACCATTCGTGGCGCCAGCCACGGGCGTGCCGTTGGTCTTCCATTGATAAGCCAGGGGCGGAACCCCCACGGCCTCGATGCTGAAGGTGGCGCTGCTGCCCACGTAGCGAGTGACCGGCACCGGCTGTTTCACAATGGCGGGCGGCAGCGGGCCGCTGATGGCCATGGTGTGAAGGCTCAACACGTCGCTGGCCGACAAGGCGCGGTCGAACAAGGCCACCTCGTCCATTGGTCCCTTGAAGTAACGCATGTCACGCGATTCGCGGGAAATATAGCACGGCAGGTTGAACGGCATCGGAACATGCGTGCCGGCGACCACGCTGGACTGGAGCCCGTTGCCGTCTCCCTTGTCGAGGTAGAACGTGGCCTGACTGGGTTCAATCACCAACACGATATAATTCCACGTATCCCAACTGACCTCCAGCCCGCTGCTCTGCCACCAACCGGAGGGTCCATTATCGGCGTAGTGGTGACGCAGAGCCGGTCCGCCGTCCAAATTCACACCAAAGCCACCGTTCGTGCTGCCACCCGTGAACATGAAAGGAACACTGTCAGCCTGAGGACTGACGGGGTTCGCCCAGAACGCGATGGTGAAGGTGTTGTTGGTGAAGCCCAGGGCGGGAGTTTCGACATAGGCCCGGCCGCCGCTGAACTGATAGCCGGTGTTGGTCGTCTCGTAACCCAGATAAGTGGGTGCCTGCACGCTCGGCACATTGTTGGTCACAATACCAACGTAGGTGCCGTCGTAGCTGCCCGACCAATCGGCTGCGACGGTGCCGCTGGTCTCGTTCATCCGCCAGTAAGCGCGTGGGCGGTTGGCCATCACGGCGGCGGCATAATTGGCCGGCTGCACCAAGGTCAATGTGGCGGTGAGGTTCGTGCTGCCGTAGGAATTGGCGATCAGAACGCTATAGCTGCCCGCGTCGGCTGGTTGCACGTTGGCGAGGTGGAGGCTGGCGTTGGTTTGTCCGGCGAGCACGTTCGTGCCGAACTTCCACTGGTAGGACAGCGGCACACTGCCGCCGGCGACCACTTGGAACAGGGGATTGCCCCCGACGTACTTGGTCAAGGATTGCGGAGCCTGGAAGATGACCGGTGGACCGGCTTGGACGTTCAGCGCAATGATGGAACTGGTTACGGCACCATAGTTATTAGTTACCACCAACGCGTAGTTGCCGCTGTCGCTGGTCTTGACGTTGAGCAGCACCAGATTGGTGGCGGTCTTGCCGACGAGGTTGGTGGTGTTCTTGGTCCATTGGTAGGCCAATGGCAGAACGCCACCTGCCTGCGCGTCCAGGGAGACTGTCATGCCTTCATAGACATTGCCTACCGGAGCCTGGGGCTGTTTCGTGAAGAACGGCGGCACGTTAGCTGAGTTGTAGAGTTGGAGAATCTGCGCCGCGCTGAGGGCGTTGGTGAGGATGGCTACCTCGTCAATGCCGCCTTGGAAGAACCGCTCGGTGCCAGTGCCACGGGCGCCGATGGCCCAATTCTCTTCCACAAGCACCGCCCCGAGAGGGCCAGCATTGGTGGCCACCAAGGCACCGTTCCGATAGAGACTCCACTTCGTACCGTCGTACGTTCCCGCCACGAAGGTCCACAGGCCAATATCGGCCGTGGCCATACCGGCGGGAGAAGAGACCCCTTCGCCGGGAGACCAGGAGCCGACGTCATAGGCACCGGAGCTGATTCGCAACTGTAGCTCTTGGTCGGGGGTGGAGCGGTACCCGTGGGAGATGATGTTCCGCAAGCCATCCGTCGCCTGCGGCTTGACCCAGGCCATCAGGGTGATTTGACCGGTGAAGTTCAGTTCGGCGGGATTACCGAGGATGACCGAAGTCGGCAGACCATTGGGGCTGAAGTTGCAGGCGTAATTGCCGGCCCCAAAACCGCCAAAGTTCGCCGCAGGAGCGCCGGGCTGCGAATAGACACTGTATCGGCCTTCGGCAGCGGCCCCGGCGGAGCCGCTGTTGACCGCCACGGGCAAAGTGCTTGGATCAGGGGCGGTGTAGGCCGGCTCATTCAACCGCCAGTAGCCAGCGGGGTTCTTGCCTTGAACCAGTTGTTCGTAAGGGATGGTTGGCGTTGGGTTGATCCCGTTCTCATAGTGCGCCAGAACTTCCGCAGCCGTCAGCGCGTTGGTGTAAAGCACTGTTTCGTCTAGGTCACCGTTGAATGAGAAGCCCGTGTCGGAGCGTCGGCCAATCGTCAACCGTACCAGTGGGCTGTCAACCGGAACATAAACATCCCCTAGTACTTTGTCAGTCCTCAAATGAGGGGTAGAGCTTCTTGAGTTTGATGCGCGCGTCGGCGGTGGTGAAACGCCAATTGATTTTGCACTGCGGCTGATTGCGACGCGCGGTCCATGCGGCGACTTCCTGCCGCAGGAGG
>CAINDV010001058.1 GCA_903847485.1 uncultured Verrucomicrobiota bacterium | reverse complement strand
CGGGCCGCCGCCGCCGCCTTCACTTCGGGAAGCTGGGGCGGCGCGGGAATCAGGACCGTGATGCTCGGCAGCGATTCGCTCACGCCGCGAAGGTAGGAAGCGGCTCGGTGAACTTCAAAACAAACCGGACCCATCGCCGCAGAAATCACCCTGGGGTTCCTCGATAACCCCGGCGCTGGTAGGGCGACGTTCCTGTGGAGCCGCCTTTCACGCTTCACGCTTCACGTTTCACGTTTCACGTTTCACGCCTACGGCATGGCGACGCCCCCGCGGAGCCTCCGGCACCCAAGTCTAACCCCGCTCGGCAGGTAGCCCACGTCCTACCGCAACCCGAGTTTTGCGTAGGCTGCTCCAGTTTCGTTTTTGACAAGCCGCCGGGTTTGCTCCAGCTTCCGAACACTTTTCGCGGGGGGCCGGCGGGGCGCCTCGCTTGAGACCACCACTTCCGCACAACACTCTTTTGACATGGGCAAAACATTGATCATTGCAGAGAAACCGTCGGTGGCCGCCGACATCGCGAAGGCGCTCGGCGGCTTCACCCGGAGCGCCGACTACTTCGAGAGCGACACCCACGTGCTGTCTTCCGCGGTGGGCCACCTGCTGGAACTGGCCGTGCCGCCGGGCATCGAGCCGGCCAAGGGCAAGTGGTCCTTCACGCACCTGCCGGTCATCCCGCCGCACTTCGATCTCCAGCCAATCGAGCGGAACGAGAATCGCCTGAAGGTGCTCGCCAAGCTCATCAAGCGGAAGGACGTGAACGCCCTCGTCAACGCTTGCGACGCCGGGCGCGAGGGCGAGTTGATCTTCCGCAACATCGTCCGCCATTCCGGTGCCAAGCAGCCCATCAAGCGCCTCTGGCTTCAGTCCATGACGCCCGCCGCCATCCGCGACGGCTTTGCCAAGCTCCGCGACGACCGCGAGATGCAGCCGCTCTCCGACGCCGCCACCAGCCGCAGCGAGGCCGATTGGCTCGTCGGCATCAACGGCACGCGCGCCATGACGGCGTTCAACTCGAAGTCCGGCGGCTTCTACAAGACCACCGTCGGCCGCGTGCAGACGCCGACGCTGGCCATCGTCGTCGAGCGCGAGCGCAAGATTCGCGAGTTCAAGTCGCGCGATTACTGGGAAGTCATCGGCACGTTCCAGGCGGAGGCGGGGAGTTACTCGGGCAAGTGGTTCGATGAGAAGTTTGGCCGCGCCGACGGCAAGGACGCCGACGCCGAACTTAAGCCCGAGCGATTCTGGGACGTGGCGAAGGCCGAGGCCATCCGCACGAAGTGCTTGGGCCAGCCGGGCATCGTCACCGAAGAAAGCAAGCCGACGACGCAGCTTTCGCCGCTGCTGTTCGACCTGACCAGCCTGCAGCGCGAGGCCAACAGCCGGTTCGGTTTTTCCGCCAAGAACACCCTGGGCCTGGCACAGGCACTGTACGAGAAGCACAAGGTGCTGACCTATCCGCGCACCGACTCGCTGGCGCTGCCGGAGGACTACCTCGGCACCGTGCGCAGCACGCTCGACGCGATGAGCGGGACGGCCTACGCGCCGTTCGCCGGCACGATCGTCCAGAACGGCTGGGTGCGGCCCAACAAGCGCATTTTCAACAACGCCAAGGTTTCCGATCACTTTGCCATCATTCCGACGACGCTCGCGCCGCGCGGCCTCAGCGAGCCGGAACAGAAACTCTACGACATGGTGGCGAAGCGTTTTCTCGCTGTGTTCTATCCCGCCGCCGAATTTCTGGAGACGACCCGCATCACCCGCGTTGTGGGCGAGCCGTTCAAGACCAGCGGCAAGGTGCTGGTCAACCCCGGCTGGCTCGCAGTCTATGGCAAGGAAGCCGCCGAGGGCGACGAAGGCACGCTCACGCCCGTCAAGCCCGGCGAGCGTGTCCAGACCACCGACGTCGAGGTCAAGGCGAGTCAGACCAAACCGCCGCCGCGTTACAGCGAAGCTACGCTGCTCGGGGCCATGGAAGGTGCCGGCAAGCTGGTGGACGACGACGAACTGCGCGCCGCCATGGCCGAGAAAGGCCTGGGCACGCCGGCCACTCGCGCCGCGACCATCGAAGGTTTGATCACCGAGCAGTACATGACGCGCCACGGCAAAGAGCTACAGGCGACGGCGAAGGCGTTCTCGCTGATGGAACTGTTGAACGGCCTCGGCATCCCGGAGTTGACCAAGCCGGAGTTGACCGGCGATTGGGAATTCAAGCTGCGCCAGATTCAGCGCGGGCAGAAGAACCGCGTCGAGTTCATGGCCGAGATCGCGCAGATGACGCGCGACATCGTGGACAAGGCCAAGCGCTACGAGCACGACACCATCCCTGGCGACTTCGGCGTGCTCAAGGTGCCCTGCCCCAAGTGCGGCGGCGCGGTCCACGAGAAGTATAAGAACTTCCAGTGCGTGAAATGCGACTTCGCGCTGTCGAAGGTGATTTCCAGCCGCGCGTTCGAGATCGAAGAAGCTGAGACGCTGCTGCGCGACAAACGCATCGGCCCGCTCCAGGGCTTTCGCAGCAAGCAGGGCTTCCCGTTCGCCACGATCCTCAAGCTCGGCGAGGACGGCCGCTGCGAGTTTGATTTCGGCGACAACGACCGGGCGAAGAAAGACGCCGAGGCCGCCCTGCCGGTGGATTTCACGGGCCGCGAGCCGCTCGGCAAATGCCCCCAGTGCGCCGGGCAGGTCTTCGAGAACGGGATGATTTACGTTTGCGAGAAAGCCACCGGCCCGGACAAGACCTGCAACTTCAGCACCGGCGCGATCATTCTTCAGCAAGCCATCGCGCCCGAGCAGATCAAGAAATTGCTCGCGACCGGCAAGACGGATTTGCTCAAGGGCTTTGTTTCCAAGAAAACCAACCGCAAGTTCGAGTCGTTCCTCGCGGTCAAGGAAGGCAAGGTCAGCTTCGAGTTTGCGCCGCGCAAGACTCGCGGCGGCAAAGACGACGCGCCTAAAGAGCCAGCCGCGAAGCTCGACTTCACCGGCCAGGCACCGCTGGGCAAGTGCCCGAAGTGCGGTAGTCGCCTGTTCGAGGGACCGGAGAGCTTCGTTTGCGAGCGCAGCCAGGTGGAAGCCAAGCGCTGCACTTTCCGGGTCGGCAAGACGATCCTGGAGCAGCCGATTGACCGCGTCCAGCTTGCCAAGCTGCTGACCGAGAAGAAGAGCGACCTGCTCACCAATTTCATCTCCAAGAAGACCGGCAAACCGTTCTCGGCCTTCCTGGTGATGGACGACAAAGGCAAGACCACCTTCGACTTCCCGTCGCGAGACTAGGCGCAGTCAAGCGAGGCCAGAATCCGCTCTGCGGCCTCCCTTGGTTGCGCGGCCCCATAAATCGGGCGGCCGATGACGAGCCAATTGGCCCCGGCGGCCAGCGCTTCCTGGGGCGAGAGCGTGCGCTTCTGGTCATCCGCTTTCTCGGCACCCGTGCGGATGCCGGGCGTCACTAACTGGACGCGAGCCGGCACCGTCTGGCGTAGCAGGCGGAGTTCCAGCGGCGAACACACCAACCCGCACAGCCCCGCGCCGACCGCCAGCGAAGCCAGCCGCGCCACCTGACCGGCCACGTCCGGCGCGCAGCCGATCTCGCTCAACGTGCCGGCGTCATGGCTGGTCAGCACCGTGACGCCCAGCACCAGCGGGGCGGGGCGGCCCAGCCCGCGGGCAGTTTCCTGGGCGGACTTCTCGGCGGCGCGCAGCATTTCGCCGCCGCCGAAGGTGTGGACGGTGAGCATCTGCACATCCAGCCGGACAGCCGAAGCCACCGCCTTGGCGACGGTGTTCGGGATGTCGTGAAATTTCAGGTCCAGAAACACCGCCGCGCCTGTGCCGCGGATACGCCGGACGATGTCCGGCCCGGCGGCGGTGAAAAGTTCGCCGCCAATCTTAAACGCCCCGATCAACGGGGCCACTTGCTCCGCCAGTTTCACCGCCGCTTCCGGCGACGGCACATCCAGCGCCACAATAATGGGATTTTGCACGGGCCGAAGAAGGCGGTTTCACCCGCCACAAATCAAGCGCAAACACCAGCAACAGGTTCAGCCCGACGTCCGAACTTCCATTGACGAAAGACGAATCCCCAAGCCTGAAACGCGCTGTAACCTCGAAGAGCGTGTTTGAAAACGCCTGGCGGTAGGGCGAGGCTCCTGCCGAGCCTCGACGGCAGCAGCCGCGCGCTGGTTCCGAAAGGCTCGGCAGAAGCCTCGCCCTACCACGGCCGGCATTTTCAAACACGCTCTAAGATCGCCGGGTCAGGGGACCCGGCCTACAGCAAAGACGCGGCTCTGTAGGCCCGGTGCCCTCACCGGGCGGCCCACGCTATTTCCTCGGCTCAGGAGTTCTGAGACTGGGGGCGTGAAAGCCAAAGCCTTCCCGATCATCGTCAAGCGAGGTTCCGCCAGCGTCAAAATCTACCGGCCACCCTTGCGGGGCGTTGACCGCTTCACCATTGCCCTCCGGCTCGATAACGTGCGCAAACGGCAGACCTTCGGCGACTTGGAGGCCGCCAAAACCGAGACCGCCGCCGCCACCCGGCTGACCAACGGGGAGTGCGGAGCGCGGAATGGGATTGTGTCAAAAGAGAGGACCGACTCTTTCACGCTGGCTTACTCCATCAATCATTGACGAACCGTCGCCACGCTGGACATCCATTGGACGTCAGCCGTCGAATCGTCAGCGGCCACATTGAGTGGCATGGTGCCCGTGTACGTAACCGGGGCCTTGATCTTTGACCCGCGCCACTTGTGGATTTCCGAGTGGCCGTCGGCAAACGAGAAGCCACAAGCGCCGTTGTGGTAGCTGGCCGGGAAATCTACGATGGTCGCAGATACGCTAAAACCACCTGGCACTGACATGGCTAAGGCAAAAGCGGCGTCGTTGATGCTGTCCGGGTGTTCATCCAAGAGCACAAAGGTCTTGACGGGACTCACGATGTGGGCAGACTTCCCGTAAATTCGGTACGGGGGTGAGGGCAGCCACGTTCCGCCGCTAAACACTTGACTCATCGAGTTGCTGCGCACACGCGGCTTTCCATTCACGGTTGCCCGGTCCGCCGGGCATTTCCAAACGGCATAACCGCTTTTGCCGAGATATGGCATGAGCGGGCTTTTGGCGAGGTCCACATTTACATCCCAGTTGTTGGCATTACCGCCGTTATAGTCCAATGAACCATCGCACCAATTCACGCGCACATCGTTAAACGCCATGGTGCCACCACCATTCACGCCGAGCAACAAATCGTTGTAGTCATCGGGGTACATTTTCCACCCGAGCATCATCTGGCGCAGGTTGTTCAGGCAGCCTATGCCTTGGGCCTTGGTTTTGGCCTTGGCCAAGGCGGGTAACAACAGGCCCGCCAGAATCGCGATGATGGCGATCACCACCAGCAACTCGATCAAAGTAAATCCAGAGCCGCTGGCCTGACTGTTGGCAGTAACTGGCTTTGTTGGTTCTTGATTCATCGTTCGTCGCGTTCTCTTGGCTCTTCAACTCTTCTGTCTTCTTCTCTAAAGCAAAGTCTGGACATTCTGTACAGTCAACTCCGGGGAGTGCCAGCGGCCGGCACTCCCCGGCACCCTCTTACCGCAAACCCCGGCCTTTGCGGTTGAAGGTTATCATTCCTTCCACACGCTTCACTTTGGCGACAACTTGAGGAACACTGACGCATTGCCTTTGGAAATCGGCACGGTCACCGGACTGCTGCCGCCGCTGGGATAATCATGCCAAGTGGAGGTCAAGCCGATGGCCAACGAGTTGGTCTGGGCTTGCAGCTTGTAGGTCGCGTAGGGCCACGTAATGACGAGACTGTTCCCGGTATGGGTGTAAGTCAGCGGGGGCTGGAAGTCATGTACCTCGAGCACGTCCGCCGCCGGAGTAGCGCCGTTGCTGATGACAGATACCTCACGCGCACCGGCAGTATTGCCGAAGGCTCCGTAGAGGCCATTGGTTTGCGGCACCCCATCAATATACAGGGCCGGGACCGGAATTACCTCGGCTGTGCTGAGCGTGTAAAGCGCCAGATTAGAGTTTGTGCCGGTGACCTCGGTGGACTGGCCATTGTTGTAGAGATAGACCGGGCCGTTCAGGACCGGAGTTGCGCCGCTGCCCATACCGGGAACGAGATTTAGGAAGCCATTGCTGACCACCAGCGGGCCGCTGATGTTCCAAGTCCCGGTGAACTGTGCGACATTAGTTCCGATTTTGGTCACGCCCAGCGTGCCGCCCGTGCCGGTATTGTCCAAAAAGGCACCCGCGAAGGTGCTTCCACCGCCCGGCGTAAGGGTATTGGTCCCATCCGTAAAAGGAGCCAGGGCATTCAAGCCGAGGTCCGCTGCGCCAATAGTAATGATTGATAGAGTGCCCGGCTTGTTGTTACAAACGATTGCGTTCGGCTGGCCACCGTTGCCAATGCTGGTACCGTTGCCGGCAAAGCCGCCAGTCGTTTGCGAGGTTCCGTTGAGATCGAGAGTGGCAGCGGGGTTCCCGCCGTTCATCCGAAAGGTGTTGGGCGTTGTGTATGGCTTAATAGGGATGCCCATACCGCCCGCTCCATCAAATTTCAAGATTTGACTGCCGGAGAGGCGCCAACTTCCAATAGAGGGCTTGGCCCCCGTGAAAACCCAGGTCGTGTTTCCCGAGTTTCCGAGGTCAATATGAATCTCATGCCCGATTTTTCCCGAGATGGGACTGAGGACCAATGGACTTGGATCTCCGATGATGCAGGCATTGGTAATCGTCTGACCGCCAATACCATCCGGTGCGTTCATTTTGTACACACTACGGGCGACGGCTGAGCTGTTGACCATGTAACCCGTGCCGAATATGGCCGGGTAGTTTTGCAGGTTGTCCTCGCCGTTACCGTCAAGAGTGCCACCGTTCATGATAACGTGGGTGTTCTCTTGAATCTGTCCTCTTGGCACCTGGTAATTCACCTGGCCGCCGGCATAATAGTTGCCCATTTTCAGGGTCGCTCCCGCGTCAACTGCCCCCACCTTACTAACCGCCCACTCCGTTCCATGGTTGAGCAGATTGTTACCATTTACGGCCGACGTGCGGTTGGTTACTGAAAGAATAAGCGTGCCGCTCCTGAGGTAGGTTTCGCCGGTGTAAGTGTTGCCGGGGCCTGCGGTTGGGCCTTGTCCACCGATCGTGTTGCCCCGGAGGGTCAGGTCGCCTGTCCCATGATACGTCAGGCCGGTTGTGCCCACGATGCTCGCGGCGATCGAAGTGTTCGTTGCATTGTTGGTGATAGAGGCCAAACCGCTCAGGGTCAGACTGGTGCCGATATCGCTGGCACTGATGAAATAGTTCGGGGCGGTGAAAGTCAGGCTCCCGGCCGCCACGGAGTTGCTGAGGTTGACCGGGGTGCCGCCGAGGGCACCAAAGATCGCATCGGCGTTATCGGCCCAAGGCGACGTCGGGGTCCAGTTACCGCCCGTGCTTAAATCCCACCCGGCACCAGCGGCCCCGATCCAGGTGTTGTCTGCGGCGCGGGTTGACACCGGCGAGAGAGCCGTCAGCAACAGGCTGGCAGCGGTGAGCGAAGTGTATCTTTTCATGATTTCGTATGTTCGTGTTTTGTTTATGGTTTATTTGTTACTGCCCAAGCGTTGTCAGCGGCGCGGGTTGGCACCGACGAGAGAGCCGTCAGCAACAGGCTGACAGCGGTGAGTGAAGTGTTTCTTTTCATGATTTCCCATGTCCGTGTTTTGTTTATTGGTTTACTGCGACTGCGGTGGTCTCGTTGAGATTGAGAGAGTGCGGTTCGACTCCGACCCGGCCGGAAAGAAACCCGGCTGGGGGCAGTTGCCCGCCGCACGCTCAGGCGGAGCCGACAATTCTGACGGTCGTTCAACTATGGGCCGATTTTCTTCATTAAGGTGATGTTGCTCTGCCGCACCGGCCCGCGTAGGTGATCTTAAATAGCTCGCTGACAGCGGGCGAGCGAACAAACAACTGATGCACTCTAGCGTGGCCGGGCGCGGTGTCAACACCTTAATTGACAGCAATTCTCAGCACAGTGCATCCCCAAGTTGTCGGTGTCAAAGAACGCCTGGTGAGGGCCCCGGGCCTACAGCGGCGTGCGCTCGCTGTTGTAGGCCGGGTGCCCTCACCCGGCGTCCCCCGAAGTAACCGACAACTTG
>CAINDV010001057.1 GCA_903847485.1 uncultured Verrucomicrobiota bacterium | reverse complement strand
TTGCCGAAGTTGAGCGTGCGCTTCAGCTCAAAGGAGAAGAGCTTCACCGGGATGCTGCCAATGGTGGAGCCGAACTCCAGGAGTTCCGGCTTCCATTCTCCAAGTGGAAAATAGCAGCCAACGATGTCGGGATGTACCCACTCGCCAAACTCTTTCTTGCTTCCTTTGGAGTGGTTGATGGTTTTGCAGAGTGCCTTCAGGGCATATCTGGCGTGGTAAACGAGGAACGGATGCAGGTCGCGTTCCAGAAAGCTTGGCTGGGGTGTCGTCGGAGGCTTGGACTCCGTTGATTTGACCAACAGTTCCAATTCGTTCTCGGTGGCCAACCCCCGAAGATAAAACCGGCGCGGCCTCGCCCCGGCTTTTACAAAGATCGAGTCCTTGTTGTCCCTCATGTCCACGTAAAGCCTCGCCCCCAAGGTGGCCATCGGAGTCTTGCCGGTGGCGCGGAGTTGGCTCGCATAGCCTTTGGCCTCCGCGATGTGCCAGATCTCCTCGACGGAGAGGGGGCGCTTTTCTTCTCCGAGAACGCGCTGGGCCAGATCAAGGAAGGTAAATACGGCCATAGTTTCTTTGCTTAGTTTGAACGGTGCCTGTGGCTCCCCACCTAGCGGCCATCTCAACCGCCACTTACACGCCCAACTCCCGAATCCGGGCGGGCCTCCGCACGAAAAAGTAGATCGCCGCGCCGAGGACATGCGTCAGCGCGATGACGAGAATCCAGACGACCTTGTCGTTACCCTGGCTTGACTCTTTGGTGGCACAGTCAATCAGCATCCAGATCCAGAACACCGTGCCAAGGATGCCTATGAGAAAGAACGGAATCATGAGCAGGAACGGGAAGAAGCTTACGATAGTGTTGGTTGAGTTCATGATAATTGTCAGGCGGCGGAGGTCTGTTCGATGGTCCGTTTCTGTGCGTCCGTAGCTGGCTTCCGAAAGGCCGCAAACAGCAACGAATAAATCACCCCAATCGCCAGCCACGAAAAGAGCACCGAACTCGCCAGCTCCCGCTTGGCCCACGGGCCGAGGTCAGGCGGGGCGAAGAGGGGCGCATACCTGGTGACGTTGGTGTGATTAGAGCTGCCAGTCAAATCCCACGCCGCAAAGAGCGAAGTAAGTGCAATGGCGACAACTGCGATGTAGGTGAGTCTCTTTTGTTTGGTGTTCATGGGGTTAGGCGGCGTGGTCTGTGACTCTCTCATTTCTTGTCTGTGGTGGTAGCCTGCGCCCGCTGCACTCCTTCGGTGACGCCCTGTGCCGCAGCGCGTGCCACTATCCTGACGGCCTCCTGCGTGCCGTCGGCCATGTAGTTGATAGTGTCCTTGGCGACGGGTGCTTGCTCGGCGGCGATGTAGCGCGAGAACGCGCCCACAAAACCAAACATGCACATTGCGCTGCCAACGAACATCAAGGGCAAGCCGATGAACGCACAGAAGAACAGCAAGGGCGGCCTTGAAGGGCTAGCCATGCTGACAAAGAAGCTGCCAAACCCGACGAACGCGAACAGGCCGCCGACCGCAAGGACGAGCGGACCACCGATGCGGAGGAATCTCCTCACGCCGTTGTGTCTTGGTGATTTAATGTCGTTCATATCGGTGTGATGTGGTGACGCCTTACTAGAGATCTGTCGTGTCCAACTAATGACATGCCATGTTCGGCCAAAGGAATGCTGGGTCGGGCTTGCGAACTGCCAAGTCAGTCGCGCTGCCTGACGGTTTGGCTGAAGTGGATGGCTTCGGACATCGCTTGACTTCAAACTCCTAGTTCCCGCATCCGCTGCGGCCGGCGCACTAAGAAGTAGATCGCCGCGCCGAGAACATGCGTCAGCGCGATGACGAGAATCCAGACGACCTTGTCATTACCCTGGCTCGACTTTTTGGTGGCACAGTCAATCAGCGTCCAAATCCAGAAGACCGTGCCGAGGATGCCGAACAGGAACACCGGCAGCACGATCAACAGTTCAAGAAAGCCAACCATAGAAAGACTCCAGGTAGAGTTTGCGGTTTAGGTGTTCTCCGGCGCGTCCTGGCCCATCGCCTTACGGAGCGCTGGCACCTGTTCGAGCAACCTCTCAAACTTCACGCCGGTCAGGCTTTCCAGCACCGGCGGCAACTGCGCGATTATCTGCGTCACGTCGCCGGTTAGCTTACTCGCGCCGCCGCCGGGACCATTGCCACTGTTGATAATGACCATCTTCTCCATCTTAGCGAGCGGTTCGCTGATCTTACCGGCGATTTCCGGCAGAATGCGCACGATCATCTCGATGACGGCGGCTTGGTTGTATTGCTTGAAGGACTCGGCCTTGGCGCTCATGGCTTCGGCGGTGGCCTTGCCTTGCGCCTCGATGACGGCCGCCTGGGCCAGACCGCGCGCCTTATTAGCCTCGGCCTCGGCAATGCCGGTGGCCTTGGCTACGTCGGCGGCTGCGAAACCAGTCGCCTTAGTCGCCGCAGCGGCGCCGGCGGCCTCGGCTTCGAGCTGGAACTTCCGCGCGTTGGCGAGTGTTTCGACCTTGTAACGTTCGGCGTCGGTGGGCTTCTGGACGTTAGCTTCCAGTTCCTTTTGCCGGCGCTTGATTTCCTGCTCTTGCAGCTCAATCTGCTTCTGTTTCTCAATGATGTTGACCTGCACTTGCTCGGCCATGACTAACTGGCCGGTCTTGAACTTCTGTAAGTCGTATGCAAGGTCGGCCTGGGCTTTCTGCTGATTCACCGTTGCTTGGTATTGGGCGACGTTGGACTGATAATCGCGCTGCGACTCGGCGATCTTGGTGTCAGCGGCGAACTTAGCTTCCTGCCCGGCCTGCGTGGCTTGGGAGGACTTAATCATCGCGTCGCGGTCCGCCTCGGCTTGGGCGATCTGGGCGTCGCGCTTGACCTGGGCGATGCGGGGCTTGCCGAGCGCTTCGAGGTAACCTTGTTTGTCGCGGATGTCGCGGATCGTGAAGCTCACGATGCTTAGACCCATGTTCGCCATGTCACCGGCGGCGACTTCCTGCACCTTGGAGGCGAAGGCGTCCCGGTTCTGATAGATGTCCTCGACAGTCATAGTGCCGAGGATGGCGCGCAAATGACCTTCGAGCGTCTGCGTGGCGACGTTCTTAATCTCCTCCGTGGTCTTGCTCAGGAACTGTTCCGCCGCCGTGCCGATAGAGACATCGTCGCCCTTGACCTTGATCTGCGCGACGCCGTCCACGAGCACCGGCACGCCCTTGCTGGTATAGACTTCGGGCGTCTGGACATCAATCGTGAGCAGTTCCAGCGAGAGGATGTCCACCTTCTCGAAGACCGGCCAGACGAACACGCCGCCGCCCTTGACGATGCGGAAGCCGACCGAGCGGGCGGTGCCGTCGGGGTCCACCGTGCGGCGGTTGACGCCGGAGATGACGAGGACTTGATTCGGGCCGACCTTCGTGTAACGGCTGGCCCAGATACCGGCGAAGAGGAAGATGACGAACAGTATCGCCCCGACGCCGCCGACGACAGTGAACAGCGGGAATTCGCCCGCCGCGAGTAGGATCATTTGGTTCATAATGTGTTATTTGTTCTTGGTTTGACTAACTCAATCCGTGATTTCCACGTAAAACTGTGTGCCGATGATGCGGGCGATGCGCACCGGTTTGCCGGCGCTGACCGCTTTGCCGTTGGTCGTTCGCGCCGGTGCCGTATAGCGCGAGCCGCCCTGCACATAGGCGATCTCGCCCATGCCGCCTTCGGGAATCGGGCCGACCACCGACGCGATCTGGCCGACGAGCGAGGACACGCGCGATTCGCTGGAACCTTGGGTTCTCTTGAACATCGTGTTGAAAAGCAGGAACACGAGGAACGCGATCACCGAGGCGGCCACCGCCGCCACCGGCGCGCTGACCCAGACGCTGCGGGTCGCTTCAATACGGCTCAGGATGCTGCCGCACGCGCCGAAGGCCGTGACAAAGCAGGCCAGCACAGTGGGGCTGAAGAAGGAGATGCCCGGCAGCCCGCTGCTGTCAAAGCCAGCCTCCGCATGACCGCCCGTGCCCACGTCGCCCCCGTGGTCAGTGCCGAAGAAATGCCCGGCCACCGCGCTGACCAGGGTAAAGATCAGGCCCACGGCCAGACAGATTCCGTAGAGCAAAGTATCCATAAGGCTTGGATAGGGTTCCGACCGAGAACAAAGGCTAAATCAACCGCACAAGCAAGCCGAAAAAGATCGCGGCGACAGCAAACCACCTTCCGCCCCGGTGCGCAGCTACAATAGCCCGGGCGGTTTGTAGCCGTTCTGCCCATGAACCTGCCAGGGCTGATCTCGGTTCCGGCGCTCGGGGCAGCTCTTGCGTTGGGTAATTTTTCAGGTTGGCGGGACATGCGTTGGGGCGACTAGACCGATGGTTGGATCGCCAGCGATGGTTCCGAGACGAGCTTGAAACCGTGTTGGGCGGCCAGCTTGCCGAGCAGGCGTCG
>CAINDV010001056.1 GCA_903847485.1 uncultured Verrucomicrobiota bacterium | reverse complement strand
GCCGTGCGACTCCACGCCGCGAATCTTGCCGACCTTGATGGTGAAAGGTGTGGTTTCGCCCGGCTTGAGCGGCAGCGAGGCGCCGGGAGTGATGAGCGGCACCTTGTCGCCGGCCTGGAAGTTCTGCGCGCCGCAGACGATCTGGCGCTCGCCCCGACCGTCGTTGACGCGGCAGACGGTGAGTTTGTCGGCGTTGGGATGCTTGTCGCGGGTGACGACCTGCGCGACGACGACGCCGTCAAACGCGCCGGCGACTTTCTGGACGCCTTCGACCTCGAGTCCCAGCATGGTGAGTCGCTCGGCGAGTTCTTCGGGCGACCAGTTGAAATCAACGTATTGCTTGAGCCAGTTCAGGGTGACTTTCATAGAATTATTCGGTGTAACCGGGCAGGTGGTGTTTAGCCCAGTGCTTGAGGGCGCGGTGCTCGCGTTGCTCCAAAGCGCGGATGGCTTTGGCCAGGCGTGTGGCAAAGGGGGCGTCGCCTTCAAAGAAGGCGAGGTCGGCAGTCTTCACGTCGCGGGCGCGTGCCAGCCAGCGGGTGGTGCGAAGCTTGGCGGGCACCTCCGCCTGCCGGCAGAACTCGCATTTGAGGAACCGTGCCAGAACCTCGCGGTGCAATTGATCTTGTGGGCGAACCTTGCTGCTCAAGAGCGCAGTTTTCTCCGCGAACAGCAACGCAGCTTCCACCACGTTGAACGACATTTCATCAAGCTGGGCAATCCGCGCCGAGCGCAGCGCATCGGCGGGAAACAGGACGAGACCCGCTTCCAAGAAGTCCACCTCCAGCCCGGCGTAGTGGAACGTGTGAGTCGCTTCATCCCACGGCGTTTGCAGAAGCTCGCCGGCCTCGGCCACCGAAAGCCCCATGAAATCCACATCCTTGCTCAGCCACAGATCTTCCTCGGTGGTGGAATAAATCGGGACCGGAAAGTCGGGGTCGTCCCACTGGCGGAGGTTTTCGCGGTAGAACCATGCCGCTCCGCCACCGATCAGAACCACGCTCTGCAGCAACTCGGGGAACGACTCGCTGAGCTGTCGCAACGCGCGGCGGATGCGCTCCCAATCGTAGAGTTTGGGCAGCGCCATGTCAGTCGAGGTGCATGGTTTCCGGCTCCATTTCCAGGATGGTAAGCGGGCCTAGACGCTCTCCCATGAGCCGGAGCTCCTCCGCCGTGTAGCGGTTGCCGGGCAAGTCCTTCCAGCGCTGCTTCCGCGCGAAGGCGGCGGCGCGCTCGGCTTCCGCCGCTTCGTCTTTCGGCGGCGGCAATTTGATGTGACCGGGGAGCATGACGGGCAAACGATGAACTAAACTAGGCCAGTTTGCACGCTTTCGATTTCGCGTTCGCGCCGGCGATTTGACTCAAAAAGAATGTTACCGAAGGCGGGGTGTGGGTCGGCTGGGGCGGCCCCTGTAAGCTCAAAAGGGGTGTTACCCAAATATGAACCCCCACATGAGTGAAATAACACGTCAAGAAGTGCTGGCTCAAAAGCGCCAGCGCTATGCCACGGCTGGCCGGCCCCACAAGGCCAAAATCATCACCGAACTAGTCGATCTTTTCGGCTATCACCGCAAGGCGGCCATCCGCGCCCTGCGGCCCAAGGAGTATTCTGCGGCCCAACTGCTGCCGCCGCTCAAGGTCATCTGGCTGGCCGCCCTCCAACCCTGCGGCAAGCGCCTCAAGGCCTGCCTGCCCGACTGGCTGCCGGCCTACGAAGCCGATCATCGCCGCCTCGATACCGACGTGCGCCAGGCCCTGCTGGCGGCCAGTCGCGCCACGCTGGACCGGCTGTTGATCCCGGCGCGCGTGGCCCATCGACGGCGCGCCGCCACCCGGCCCGGCAGCCGGCTGCGCGCGGAGATTCCCATCCGCACCGCGTGGCCCGAAAACGCGCCCGGCTACCTGGAAATGGACACCGTGGCGCGGTGTGGCGGCGCGCTCGACGATCGGCATGGCTGGAGGTTCGACGCGATGGATGTCCACACCACCTGGAG
>CAINDV010001055.1 GCA_903847485.1 uncultured Verrucomicrobiota bacterium | reverse complement strand
GACACGCGCCGGACGAACAGCCCCTGGTCAAAACTTTCGAATATGTGTTTCCTAAAAAGCATTTTCATACCACCTGACCTAGAACCAATGACACCTCGATTTTCACACTTCCCCTGACCAACATCCAATGACACTTGCCCCCTAATTCCATGTCCTCATCCGAACCCATCAACGCCCTGGCTGCGGCCAGCCATCGCGGATGCGTGCAATCCGTGCTCCAACGCAAAACCCCGGCTCGCATCGTCTATGCGCCGAATTACTGGCAGTGGTTCGCCCACCACCGGAACCACGGCCTGCTGCCGCCGGAACTGGCGCATTGCCACACCCAGTTGGACGTCATCCGCCATCTCGGCCTGGATGTCTTCAGCCGGAACATCTATTCAGACCAACGGCATTGCTGGTTTGGCGGACTCACGGAGGAAGTCTGGGATGGCGTGGAGGCGCGCGAGGAGGTCTGCATCGAAGGAAGCGACCGCGTCATCACCCGGACCTACACCACGCAGCGCGGCACGTTGACTGAACGCCAGCGCTACATCTTCGCCGACTCCACGCTCGTGCAGGAGAAATTCACGCTCGACGACACCGCAGACCCACTCGGTCTGTTGGAGGAATTGCTGCGGGCACGCCGCTGGCGCTTTCTGCCGGAGCGATACGCGCAGGAACAGGCGCGCGTCGGCAGCGACGGTTTTGTGGTGGCCGGTGAACTGTTCAGTCCGCTCAAGGCGCTGCATCTGCTCGCCGGTGCGGTCAACACCACCTACCTGATTGACGATGACGAATCGCGGGTTCGGGAGTTGCTCGCGCTTCACGAAGCGGCCCAACTCGATATCGTGCGCCAGATCGCCGCCGCTGGCGTGCCGGCGATGATGGCGATGGACAATCTGGACGCCGCCTTTCACACACCGGCCTATCTGGAGAAGTTCTCCGCGTCCTACTACGAACAGGCCAGCCGCATCGCCCACGAACACGGCAGCACGTTCTTCATTCACGCCTGCGGCCGGCAGCGGGTCAACCTGAAGCTGATTGATTCGCTCGGCGTGGACGGCCTCGAAGGCGTGGCGTTCCCGCCGTTCGGCGACGTGCAACTGGACGAGGTCATGCGATTGACCAGCGACCGGTTCCTGGTCACCGGCGGCATCAGCGCGATCGAAACGGAGAAGTTTCAGAGCGCCGACGAAGTGCGGCGTCACGTCGAGGATTTGTTCGGGCGGCTGCGGCCCTACACGCACCGCTTCATGCTGGCGGCCAGTTGCAACACCTCGATCCGCACCCCGTGGAAGGTCATCCAATGGTTCCGTGACGCCTGGCGTGAGTTCGCCCTATGAATTGATCAGAAAACTAAATGTATGAACATACAACTACGTAATCTCTTGTTCTCCGTTTCACCCCGGAGTCTGACGGCCGCGAACCTGCTTTCGGCGCTCTGTTCCACAGTGATTCTCACCAACACGACGCGGGTGGAAGCTGCTGTTAGTGGAGTTGCTCCCACTTCGGACTTCATCAACGAACAAGCTGCCGCCGGGTATTTCCCGCTGGCGGCGCCAACCAACACCGCTGATGTGTTTGTGGCCGCCGGCGACTGGCAAGTCGCGCACCTCGCCGCCCGTGACCTGGCCGCCGATGTCGAGCGGGTCAGCGGCCACAAACCGGAGGTGAAACAAACGGTCCACGGTCTAACGGAAAATGCGGTGCTGGTGGGCACGCTCGGCCGCAGTCCGGTGATCGACCGTCTGGTGAAGGAAGGACGGCTGGATGCAAAGGATGTGCAGGGGCTGTGGGAGAGTTTTGTGATCACGGCGGTGGCCGATCCCTTGCCGGGTGTCCGCCGGGCTTTGGTCATAGCCGGCAGCGACCGGCGCGGGACAGCGTATGGCGTTTATGAATTATCCAAACGCGTCGGGGTTTCGCCATGGTATTGGTGGGCGGATGTGACGCCGGCGCATCGCGATACTCTCTACGTCTCGCCGGAGCGCCTGCGGGTCGGGCCGCCGGCGGTGAAGTATCGCGGCATGTTCATCAATGACGAAATGTGGGGCATCCGGCCGTGGGCGGAGAAGACCTACGCTCCGGACGAAGGGCATGGCCTCGGACCCAAGACTTATGCGAGGGTCTTCGAGCTGTTGCTGCGCCTGCGCGCCAACTACCTCTGGCCGGCGATGCAGGACCATTCGACTCCTTTCAACTGCTACCCGCAGAACAAGGTCGTCGCGGACGACTACGCCATCGTCATGGGCTCAAGCCACTGCGAGCCGATGCTGCGCAACAACATGGCCGGCGCCGAGTGGGATCGTGAAGGCGGCGGCGCATGGAACTATCAGAAAAGTCCTGCCGCCATCCGTGATTACTGGGGCAGGGGACTGGCTGCAAACGGCCGCTACGAGAACATCTACACGCTGGGCATGCGCGGGAAAGACGACGAACCGATGAAGTTCACCGGCACGGAGCAGGAAAAGATCGCCCTGATGGAACGGATCTTCGCCGACCAGCGCGCCCTGATCGCCAAGCATGTGAATCCGGATCCCACCAAGGTGCCGCAGGTGCTGATTCCCTACACCGAGGTGTTGGGTATTTACGACAACGGCATGAAGGTGCCGGACGACGTGACGATCTGCTGGCCGGACGACGACTTCGGCTACATCCGCCGACTGCCCACCGCCGCCGAGCAAATGCGGTCCGGCGGGTCGGGGATTTACTATCACATCCAGTGGCTCAACGGGGCCACCACCGCCTACACGTGGCTGAACACGCCGCCGCCGGCCCTCATCTGGGAGGAGATGAGCAAGGCCTGGCAATACGGCGCCAAAAACATCTGGGTGATCAACGTCGGCGACATCAAGCCCGGCGAGATCGGTGCCGAATTCTTTCTCGAGCTGGCCTGTGATCCCGAACGCTACCGGCACGATACGGTGCGCGACTTCCTCGTGCGCTGGGCCGCGCGGGATCTCGACCCGCGCTTTGCCAATGAGGTCGCCTCGATTATGGAGGAATACTATCGGCTCGGCTTTGCCCGTCGCCCCGAACATCTCGTGCAATACCGACACAACACACCGCTGAAATACTCGTGGTTCAGCCACACCGAATCCAATGACGAGGCGATGCAACGGGTGGACCAATGCGACGCCATCGCCAGCCGCGCCCAGGTGATTTACGACCAACTGCCG